>CAMDSZ010000007.1 GCA_945906945.1 Akkermansia muciniphila | reverse complement strand
GGCAGTGAAACGCCGAGCGCGCCGAGGCCGCCGATGCGGAGCCATTCGCGGCGCGTGTAACGCGAGCCTGCCTGCGGGTGTCGGGGGAGTTGCATGGAGGAGAGAGTGCGCACAAATCCCTACTGGAAAGCATTTTCCGGTCAAGCTTGGAATTGAGAACTGGCGTTCTTTTTTAAAATCGCAGCCTACACTCAGCTCTACCTCTCAAAGCCCCTTCCGCCGCCGTCGCACCGCCTTTGGCAAAGTCCTTTTCACAACCGCACCGATGCCGGCTCGCGTGCGTGTCATGTCTTTGAAGGATTGAAAGCCGCCGGTGTATGGTGCGGGTGTGGCGTCAGGGCACGGGTTGCGTGCACGAGCTAACGTATGGCGACGTCCCGGGCCCCAAGCTCTCTTAGGAAATCAGACGGCGAAGGAGGACTGATTAGAAAGCTTTTGAATACACCGGAGCGGCGACGCAGCAGAACCATGCGTCTTGGATTTAGCGTGTTTGTCCAATGCTCGTTCCAGAACACCCAATCCTGCGCCGCCCATTCGATGTCGCTTAGCGCGACCTTGCGGGCGGTCAGACCGTAAACGCGTACCCGCACATGTACGTCGTCGATGGTGAATGTCATACCCCAAAAAATCGCGTGCACCAGGATCAGTGCAAACAGCAAAAAAGCAGTGGCCGCGATGAGTGGTAGCAGGTGCAGCGAGTTTTGCATTTGTGATCAAAAAGGTAACCGCAATCCGGTGGGAAGTGAGGTCTAGAAATTCGGATCCAATCGTTGGTGAATGCGGTTGCTGGCTCCAAAGCGTCAGAGGCGCGAGCTGATGACAGCCTTGCTCGGCGCCAGGTTTTGCGACCCAGGATATTTATATTTTCAGGAAGTCGATCCGTCGGCAACCCCCTGGGAGCGCGTAGCCCCAGCTGCGCCCAGACGCCGATTGCACCAAAGAGGTGGCGCAGTCGCAAAGAGGACAAAGGGGGCCGAGACATCCCGATGTGAGCGTAAGGGACCGGAGACGGCCTTTCTTCTGAGTATCAAAAAGCTTTACCAGCGCTGTTTCTATATTGTAGGTCTATTGCAGATATAGAAAATGGTACAAAAAACGACATCCGGCCGTACGACATCTCGCCGCAAAAAAGCCTCCCCGGTCCACGACTCGGGATTTAGCACTCCCAGCCTTGATCGCGCCCTAGCCGTGCTGCGCTGCCTCGGCGGCGCTTCGGCCGGGTTGACGCTCTCCGAGATCGCTGAAAGGCTGGGCTTGTCTGTGAACTTTGTTTATCGCGTCACGCAGTCGCTCGTCGCCCATGGGTACGTGGTGAGGGACGCGGAAAAGCGGTTTAGCATCGGCGCGCAGATGCTGGCACTCTGCCAGCCGGTGGTGGACGATGTGCCGCTAACCGAGGCGGCTCTGCCGGCGATGCGCTGGCTGAGCGAACAGACGGGCGAGGCCGCACATCTCGGGATCATTTCGGGGCATGAAGGTATCGTGCTGGAGCGGGTGATCGGGCGCGCTTTGATCAAATTTTACGTCGAGCGCGGCACGCGCTTCCCACTGCACACGAGCGGGCCCGGAAAAGCGATGCTCGCCTTCATGCCGGAGCCGCAGCGGGATGCCATTATCGCCGGTATGAAATTCGAGCGGTTTCATCCTTGGACCATTTCCAGCCGGAAGGATTTTCTCAAATGCTTGAATGCAGTGCGCGCCCAGGGTTTCGCTTTTGATGTGGGCGAGCATCTTGAGGGGCACCACTGTCTGGGCGCACCGATTCTTGATCCGGATGGCAACGCAATTGCGAGCGTGTGGATCAGCGGTCCAAGCCAGCGGTTGAGTGAGGAGCGGATGATGGCTATTGCATCCACGGTCAAGAAAGCTGGCGACATGGTAACGCGTTCGCTTCACCCGCAGGCACACCTCCAATGAAAGCCACATTTTTACTGATCGCCCTTGCTGTTGCAGTGAATCTGCGCGCTGAAGAGCGCTTCCTGCTTGCCGCCGACACCCAGGTGATCGAAGTGAATCGCGAAGGCAGGGTCACCGATCTACTCAGGCATCCCGGGCACTCTGGAATTTACGACGCCTGGCGGCTGCCGGACGGAGGCGTCGCCTATGTTCATCGCGGCGGGCTGTCAGTTTTTGACGCAACAAAGAAACTCGTCATGGAGAGTGCCGCCACCCGCGGCGAAAAAGGGCTTGAGGCGAACAGCTGCGCAGTGCTCGATGGAGGCTCGCGGATCGCATTTATGGATAGTGGCGCAAACCGCATTCGCACGGTCGACCGCAGCGGCGTGGTGGTGGGCGAGACGCCGGTGCCGGATCTCTCCAGTGATCCCCTTCACTTTAGATACAGGACAGTGCGCGAAATTCCGGGAGCAAACGCGTTCTGGGTGTGCCAATACGGTCGGAAGACCCTGCTTAAGATCGAGTCTGGGACGGGCCAGGTGTTGCAGTCGATTCCAATCGAGCCACTGCTGGAGCCGACGGCAGCTGTCAAAAAGGCATTCGCGATCACTCAATGCAGCGATGGCACTCTTTTGGTCGCCACTTCTACTGGCGGCCAACTGCTGCGCATCAACCAGAATGGAGACAAGCTAGCCTGCTGGACTTCGCAGGACCTTGGAGTTTCATGCCGATACCTCCTTGGCATGCAGTGTCTGGAAAACGGCGACGTGCTCGTTGCCTGCGGAGATTACCACCTGAAGACACCGGATGAAGGCAGCGACCTTTTGGTGGAAATGAGTTCGGACGGCAAAATTGTCTGGCGTCTCCAACGGGCGCAACTGGTGGATCAGATCGAAGGCATCGTGGATAAAACAACGGGCATCGAGGAAATGCGGATCACCAATGTTCACGCCTACGACAGCGAACATCTGCGCGACTGCTTGAAAGTGCGACGCTGATTCGAAGAACCCCCCAAGATGCCATGTCCCCCTTCGCGCCACTTCAGACACCTATGGGATCGCGCGGCCGGCTCTGGGCTTGGTTCGATCGTGTTCGGCATTCGTGTTTTTCCCTACACGCATCCATAGAAGCGCGCTCATTTGTGATGGTATTCGCCTTGTGGATTACGGGTGCACTGTCGTCGGCTTTGTCGGCTGCGCCGGTCGAACCGGACGGTGTCGCGTTTTTTGAATCACGGGTTCGTCCTGTGCTTTTGAATCACTGTTTTGAATGCCACAGTGCCCAAAAAACAAAGGGTGGGTTGCGCTTAGACTACCGCGGGGGTTTCGAACAGGGTGGCGAGAGCGGCGAGTTGCTTGACAGGGAGAGCCTGGAAAACAGCCTTTTGCTTCGAACCATTCGTCACGAGGTGAGCGATCTGAAAATGCCGAAGGGCGAGGCGCGGCTTTCCGACGGGGTGATTGCCGATCTGACGCGATGGGTTCGAATGGGGCTGCCTGGTATCCCAGACAAACCTCTGACGGCGGAGGAGGCTTCGCGTCAGGAATGGAACCAAAAGTTGGAGGAGCGACGTGCGCATTGGGCCTGGCAGCCCGTCCAATCGCCGACTCCGCCGGAGGTGCAGCATCCCACTTGGGCGGAACACCCTGTGGACCGGTTCCTTTTTGAAAAAATGCAGCAGGCTGGATTGAGCCCTGCTGCAACTGCTCAGAAAGAAGTGCTTTTGCGGCGCCTGAAGATTGCGCTTCTCGGCCTGCCTCCGAGGCCCGATGAAGTGGATGCCTTCGTCAACGACACGAGGCCGCGCGCGTTCGAACGTCTGGTGGACCGCTTTTTGAAGGAGCCCGCGTTCGGGGAGAACTGGGCGGCCCACTGGCTCGACTTGATGCGTTTTGGTGAGACGGGCGGGTATGTGCGTGACTACCCGATTCCCGAGGCGTGGCGGTACCGCGATTATGTGATTCGCGCTTTCAATCATGACGTGCCCTACGACCGTTTCGTGCAGGAACATATCGCGGGGGATTTGCTTCCGCCGCGAATCAACCACGAACTGAAAATCAACGAGTCGCCGATTGGAACCGGCTGCATGCGGCTCATGGAAACATCCTCGACAGCCACTGATGTCGCGCTTGAGGAAGCGCAGATGCTTGAGAACCAGATCGACACACTGGGCAAGGCATTCCAAGGAATCACCATCGCGTGCGCACGCTGCCACGACCACAAGTTCGATGCGATCTCAACCCGTGACTATTACGGAATCTTCGGGGTGCTGGCCAGTTCGCGGCAAACGCAAACTGTCATCGACACGCAAGAAGTCCGGCAGACCGGCATCTCCGAACTTCAACTGCTCAAAGGACAGATTAAGGTCGCGCTGGAAAAAGTGTGGAAAGAGGATCTGCAGCGAGAGAGCGCCTCCTTAAAACGCATCCTTGCAGGGGAGGGCACTGGTGGCATCGCACCGGATTCGACGTGGGCGAAACTGCTCAAGACGGAAAAGGTTGATATGAGTGATCCCGTCTATTTGCCTTGGATGTTGCGCCGGAATGCCGCGCAAAAAGGATGGGGCGTGACACTCGCGGAGGTTCAGGCGCAGCTCCTCGAAAACTCCAAGAAGCGGGCGGAAACAAACCGGGCAGGGTTCAAAGTGATCGCAGACTTTTCCAGCAGCGACGCGGACTGGGATATTTCGGGGGTGCTTCCAGAAACGGTACGAAAACCGGTCAGCGATTTCGCGATCGCCCCCTCCGGTGTGGAACTGGTGGAGCGCATCGTGGCACCTGGTCTTGCATCGGACAGGCTATCGCGCAAACACGGCGCGATTGTTCGATCGGCGGACTTCGCGCTTGGGACTCAATTTGTGAGCCTGAAAGTCGCTGGTGGCGATGCTGGGCATGTGCGGCTCATTCAACATAATTTCCAGCAGATGGAAAACATCGCCCAAGGATACAAGGTGGCGCACTTTGAGTCGCGGTTTTCGAATTGGGTAACCGTGAAAGTGGGGCACCAGCCCAGCTGGCAGGGCCGCCGTTCGTACCTCGAAATTTTGACCAAGGATGATGTTGCGCACTTCCGGCGATCCGAGGCGGGCGGGAAGTTTTTCAAGATGACCGCGAAGGATCACACGGGGCGCTCCTGGTTTGAGGTAGAACAGGTCGTCCAGCATGAAAGTCCGGATCCACCGCAGGACGAGTTGAGAACAGCGCTGCTCTTTATCCCGGCGGCCGGGAGGGCTGGGGCCGCTGAAGAGTGGGCGGACTTCTGGGGAAGCGTTTGCGAGAAAGCACTGGACCATTGGATGCAGGACAAGGCGCTCCCTGAGGAGGTGACCCTGTTGAACTGGCTCCTAGCCCACGGACTCATACGAAACCGCGTGGAATCGCTTCCCGAGCCGCTCAAGGTGCTCGCCGCGGATTACCGCAGACTGGAGGAGTCGCTGCCGAGCTTCCAAAGGGCGGCAGCGCTGGTTGACCAGGGAGCCGGATTCGACGCGCCCGTGCAGCGGCGGGGCTCGCCGGAGGCGGCTGGGGAGCCCGCGGCGCGGCGTTACTTGGAGGTGTTGCGCGGCACGGACGCTTATGCCGCGGGGGTGAGTCCGCGCCTTTCACTCGCAAGAGATCTTGTATCGCCGGAAAATCACCTCACTGCTCGTGTGATGGTGAACCGGATGTGGCGCTGGATTTTCGGCCAAGGGATTGTCGGCACCGTCGACAACTTCGGAGTGATGGGAGAGAAGCCAACGCACCCCGAATTGCTGGACCATCTCGCGACGTACTTCGTGGAGCAGGGTTGGTCGATAAAAGAGCTCGTGCGCTATATGGTGACCACGCAGGCGTACCGGACGGTTAGCGCGGCTTCCGAGGAGGCGCAGAGAAAAGATCCCGCAAACCGACTTCTTTCACACATGCCCCTGCAGCGGCTGCGCGCTGAAGCCGTGCGTGACAGTTTGCTGGCGGTGTCAGGGCAGCTCAACCCGCAGATGTATGGCTACACCGGTCCAAGCGACTTTGGCAACGGCTCAGGGCCAGCCAACCAGCGGCGCGGTATTTACCAATACATCAAGCGCGAGGCGCAGAATCATTTGATGGTGATGTTTGATGCGCCGGAACCATCGCGCACGCAGGGATCTCGTGATTCAAGCAATGTCCCCGGACAATCCTTGCTGTTGCTCAACAACTCCTTTGTGCACGAGCAGGCGAGCGTCTGGGCTGCGAAGAGTTTGCAGGCTTCTACAAATGTCTCGCTGGATCTGCGCTTGGAGCGCCTGTTTCTCGAGGCACTCGGCCGTAAGCCATCGCACGAGGAAACTCAGGCGCTCTTGGCATTCGTCCAGGATCAGGCCGCCACGTATGCCCTGCCCTACGCCTCGCAAAACCAAGATCAGCGCCTGTGGACCGATGTTTGCCACGTGCTGCTCAATGCAAAAGAGTTTCTCTACCTCCCGTAAAAACCTTCCCGCAGCCCAGCCCATCATGAAGTTTTCCCCTCGCAATCCTCTTTTAGGCGCATTGACACCCTCGCGGCGTGCCTTCCTGCAAACGATGTCCTCCGGTTTCGGATGGCTGGCATTCAACGGCCTTTTAGCGGAAAGAAGCTTCAGTTCGCCGGTCCAACTGGTGCCGCCTCATCATCCGGGTAAGGCAAAGAGAGTCGTCTGGTTTTTCATGGATGGCGGCCTTTCTCACCTCGATAGCTTCGACTACAAGCCGCGGTTGGTGAGTGAAAACGGGCAGCCGTTGAATGTTCCCGGACGAAAAGAGGACATCACCGGCCGAACCAGTGCAGCAATTTTAAAGAGCCCATGGGAGTTTCGGCCTTACGGCGAGAGTGGAAAAATGGTCAGCGACCTTTTCCCTCACATCGGCTCCTGCGCGGATGACCTCACGTTCCTGCACGCCGTCACCGGTCCCTCGCCCGACCATGAAAGCGCAATTGGTTTTCTGCACAGCGGATCGTTGCTACAAGGATTCCCCAGCATCGGCGCATGGACGCAGTACGGACTCGGCGCTGAGAGCCAAAATCTTCCGGGGTTTGTGGTGATGGGCTCCCGGAAACGCCAGTGCAGAACCAACGGCTTCCTGCCGCCGTCGCTTCAGGCATCACCATTTTTTCAAAGCGGGGCCGCAGCGCTGGACGACCTGGCGCTTTTGGAAAAATCAAAAATACTGCAGTCCAACAAAATGACGGCGGTGCGACAGCTAGACAAAAGCTTTTTGGACTCCGTTCAACAAAACCAAATTATCGAGGCCGCGATTGCGAATCACGAGAAGGCGTTTGTGATGCAGGATGCAGTGCCGGAGGCGACGGATATCAGCAAGGAATCAGCGGCAACGATGGAGCTTTACGGCATCGGTGCGGAACACAAGGCGACGTCTAATTTCGGGCGCCAATGCCTTGCTGCCCGCCGTCTACTGGAGCGGGGTGTCCGTTTTATTGAAATTGTGAAAAGCGGATGGGACCAGCACTCCGAGCTGGAGAAGCTGCATTTCGAAAACGCAGCTGCAATCGACCGGCCTATCGCTGGACTTTTGAAGGACCTAAAATTACGCGGGCTGCTCGACGACACCCTCGTGGTTTTCGCCTCAGAGTTTGGACGCACCCCGAATACGGAGCTCTACGGAAAGTCTCCGGGCCGGGATCATCATCCCTGGGGATTTACAATCTGGATGGCAGGAGCAGGCCTCAAGGGTGGACACAGTTACGGTCGCCTCGATGATTATGGATATCTTCCCGTGGAAGGCGCGGTGGAGATTCATGACGTCCATGCAACCATTCTGCACCTTCTCGGCATCCAGCACGAGAAGCTCACCTACCGCTATTCGGGTCGCGACTTCCGCCTCACCGATGTGCATGGAAAAGTCATCCGCGAAATCATCGCCTGATTAAGCCCTACAAGCCTTCGCCTCAACATCGCACTCATTTGAAGCTGCTACAGCCAATACTACCCCGCGACCTCCCGCGATTCCTAGCGGCCATTGCGTTCGCCTTATGCGCGCAGACGTGGGCAGTTGGCGAAGACCTGCCGGCTTTTAAAGAGCTTGAACCGATCCTCGAAAAACGCTGCGTCGAGTGCCATGACTCGGACGAAGCGAAGGGCGGACTTGACCTCGTCAAACTCCCAAGAGACCTGCAGGACCCCGCCCTTCGCGAGCGTTGGATCCGCATCCATGATCGCGTCAGGGCGGGCGAAATGCCGCCAAAGAACAGCGACTTACCGGATTCAGAACACGGCCGTATGATCGCCACCCTAGCAGCGACGATCACCGCGGTGGACCGCGCAGAGGTGATGCAACACGGTCGCGGTCCAATCCGGCGTCTCACGCGGGTAGAGTTTGAAAACAATCTGCGGACGCTGCTGAAACTTCCCAACTTGGACATACGGGAAAAACTGCCGGAGGACCGCGATTCGCACGGATTCACGAAAGTCTCGGTGCTGCTCGACATGTCGCATGTGCAGCTGGATGCCTATCTGGACGCAACGGAGACGGCGCTGCGTGCCGCAATGGCGGGCCCCAAGCCTCCTGCTGGAGCGGTAACACAGCAGTTCACTGGGGTTAACCTTTTTCCAGGCGTGAGCACATTCGGCGGACGCGAGGCGATGTTCTTCGCGCGCGACAATCGGATGGTCCCCATTACTGATGCCGAACTTAAAGCAATGTCCCCCGAGCAGAGAGGGGACTCCACGCTTGAACTCGCGCTTTTCCGATCGGCCACGTGGCCTTATTTCGGTTATCCGCGCGGATTTATTTCAAAGGAGGGCGGAGCCTATCGCGTGCGCTTCAAGGGACGTGCGGTGCGGCAGGTGCGGGACTTCCGTATGGTGCCTTCGCACGAGCCGGTGCCCATGAGCTTTCGCGCGCGGAAGCCATCCGGCGCTGACGTATCAGGCGACGTACGGGAGACCGGAGGGTGGATGGATCTGCAGCCTGAGGCGCGCGAGTTTGAAACAACCATTCATCTCAAGGCTGGCGAAACTTTCGAGTACAGCCCGCTCGGGTTGCCCGTGCCATTCATCCGCACGGATGGAGGTTTTTTCTACGATTATCCGCCGATGCCACCCGAGGGGCATCGCGGTGTGGCAATCCAATGGCTCGAGGTGACCGGCCCGATCACGGCGCCGGACTGGCCGCCACAATCGGAACGTGTGCTTTTTGACAACGTTCCTCCCGGCGGAGGCAACGCTGTTGATGCAGAGCGGCTCTTGCGTCGTTTTGCTTCACTTGCCGCTTTGAGACCAATGAGCGAGGAGGCGCACCAGCCGTTTTTGAAGTTGATTCGCACTAAGCTGGACGGAGGAGCCGCTTTTGTCGATGCGATGCTCGCGGGCTACCAAGCGTTGCTCTGTTCATCGCACTGTCTTTATCTTACCGAACCGCTAAAGGCGGATGCGGCAGTGCACTTCGCCATTGCAAACCGGCTTTCGCATTTTCTCTGGAACTCGCGGCTGGACGAAGAGCTCGCCGGCCTCGCAAACGAAAGGCGTTTGCTTGATAGAAGCGTGTTGCGTGCACAAACCGAGCGCATGATCGAGGATACCCGTTTTGAACAATTCGTGCGTACTTTTGCAGACGAGTGGCTCGATTTGCGAAAACTCAGACGCGACATCCCTGACGAGCGCCTGTATCCCGAATATCGTAAAGACGACTACCTGGTGGACTCCATGGAGAAGGAAACACAGGCTTTTTTGAGAGCGATGGTGCGAGAGAACTCTCCGGCGAGCACCGTAGTGGCCTCGGATTTCACTTTTGTGAACGACCGCTTGGCGATGCATTACGATCTGCCGCGTGTGAAGGGCTCCGCGCTGCAGCGCGTGGCTTTGCCGAAGGGCAGTCCTTTTGGCGGATTGATCACGCAGGCAGCGCTAATGAAGCACACCGCTAATGGCACCACTACGTCGCCCGTGCTGCGTGGCGTGTGGATCATGGAAAAGCTGCTCGGCCAACCCGTGCCGCCACCGCCAAAAAGCGTGCCCGCAATTGAACCTGACATCCGCGGTGCCACAACTATCCGCACTCTGCTCGCAAAACACACCGAGTCGAAGACGTGCGCCTCATGCCACGCGAAGTTTGATCCCGTGGGATTCGCGATGGAGAGTTTCGACGTGATGGGCGCATGGCGGGACCGTTATCGCGGGATGGAGCGCGGAGACAAGATCACCGGAATCGACCCGGCCGGCCATCCATACACCTATTTTGTCGGACAGCCGGTTGATGCATCGGGAAAACTCTCCACCGGCGAGTCGTTCACCGATATCCACGCACTCAAAACGCATCTTGCCGCTAATCCCAGACAGCTCGCCAAAAGCCTTCTTTCGCATCTCGTGTTGCATGCCACCGGAACGCCAGCTCGCTTTGCGGATCGGGCAGAGCTGGAAGCGATGCTCGATTCCTGCGCCCTCGGGGAATACCGCGTACGAGACCTCATTCACGCACTTGTGAGCAGTGAAATTTTTCTCGGAACCAAGTCCACCCCATGAAATCACCATACTTTAGCACCCCTCTTCCGCGCCGGCGCTTCCTGCGCGGGCTCGGTGTGACATTGGTTCTTCCTATGCTCGAGAGCATGAGGCCCGTATTTGGAAACACCGGGCAAGCGCCTACCCCAAAACGGATGCTCCTTATCTCAAACAATCTTGGCGTGCTTCCGCAGAATTTTTTCCCGAAGACCAAAGGCGTCGACTTTACCGGGTCTTCGTATTTGAAGGAACTCGCTGCGTTTCGCGGTGAATTTACAGTCTTCAGCGGGTTATCGCATCCCGCGGTCACCGGAGGTCACAGCACGGAAAACTGTTTTCTTACGGCGGCACGCGATCCGACGCGGAGCGGATTTCGCAACACCATCTCGCTTGATCAATTCGCCGCTGAGGCGACCGGCCAGCAGACGCGATTTTCAACGCTGAATCTCGGGGTGAATATCGACAAGGCAAACCGAAGCCTTTCATGGACACGCGATGGGGTGTTGTTGCCTGCCGAAGACAGTCCGGCGGGTTTGTTCCGGAAAATGTTCATACAGGGTGATGCCAAAGCCGTTGCCATGCGACTCCAGCAGCTTAAGAATCGCGGTAGCGTTCTTGACGCTGTACGCGAAGACCTGCGCGGCTTTGAACGGGGGCTTGGCAGTGGTGACAAAAGCCGACTTGAGCAGTACGTGACTTCTTTGCGCGAATTAGAGGAGCGGCTCGCAATCTCTGGCGAATGGGAGCAGAGAGCGAAGCCCGCGGCCACGACGGCGGAACCGACGGACATCACTGACAAGGCCCGCTTCTTTCCGAAGATTCAGCTCATGCTCGAGATGGCGCGGCTTGCCTTTGAATCTGACTCGACCCGGATTATCACGCTGATGGTCGACGGGTTTGCGACACCGGTGTTCGAGATAGACGGCGAACAACGAACCCGCGATGGCTACCACAATCTCAGCCACCACGGACAGTCAAAGGAGAAGCTGGCCGAGCTCGAAAAGGTGGATCTTCAGCAAATGCGCCATTTGCGCGATCTGTTTACTTCGCTTGCCGGCGCGACGACTAACACGGGCGGGCGCCTGCTTGATTCGACGATGGTGCTCTACGGCAGCAATCTCGGCGACGCGAATGTCCACAACTGCACGAACCTCCCCATCCTGCTCGCCGGAGGCGGATTCAGGCACGCCGGACATGTGGCTTTTGACACCGGGCACAACAAGCCCCTGTGCAATCTCTTCGTCACCATGCTCCAGCGTCTGGGCCTAGAAACTGGCCGATTTGCCTCGAGCACTGGAACGATATCCGAACTCGGCACTTGAAAAACTCAGGTCAAAACGCTGGGCGTCACATTTGGAATCCACCGGTCCAGCGTTGTAGAAAGGCAACCAACCTCCAGGTCGAGGCATTGCAGCGCGGAGCCTGCTACTGCGCGTTTTTCTTGCCTTGGTTTTTCTTTTTGTCGCCACCGCCAAGAGGCCATTGCGCGACGCCAACGCGACTTGCCCAGGCCTCCCATTGCGCGGCCATTTCCAGAACGCGTTCGGGCTGCTTCTGTGCGAGGTCATGCATCTCGGTCCGGTCAGAAATCATGTCATAGAGTTCCCAGCCGCCGGGATGCTTTGAGACAAGCTTCCATTGGCCGACTCGGATTGCGCGGTTGCCCTCGTGCTCCCAGAAGAGCGGCTGCGCGCGATCGATGGGTTTTCCGCTGAAGGCGGGAACAAGGCTGACGCCTTCCATTGGTACAATCGTGTTTTCGTGATGCTGCTTCGGATAATTTACGCCCGCGAGTTCAACGCAGGTTGCCATGATGTCAATGAGATGCGCTGGCGTGGGAATCAGATGACCAGCCTGTTTGCCGCCCGCCTTGCCAGCCTGCATTGCCGCGGGCCAGTGCGCGATCAGCGGCGAACTGATGCCGCCCTCGTGCTCGAAGTGTTTGTACTCGCGGAAGGGCGTGTTGCTCACATTCGCCCAGTCGCGCCCGTAGCCAATAAAGGTGTCCGCGCCGCCGGGCATGACGCCTGTTCCCTGGCGCATCGGAAAACCATCCCGTGTCTGCTTAGGAATCATGTCGGGCTGGAGATAGTCGTTTGCGAGCACCGGCAAGGAGGGGTTCTCCGCGCGGGGCTTGAATGGGCCGTTGCGCCCCATGCCCTCTGCACAGCCGCCGTTGTCTTGAAGAAATAGTATCAACGTATTTTCATACTGGCCGTTCGTTTTGAGCGTATCGACCAGACGCCCGATGCCCTGGTCCATGCAGTCGACCATCGCTGCGTAGACCTCCATGCAGCGAGCTTCCCATTCCTTGTGCTCCATCGTGCTCCACTCGCCGACCTGCGGCGAGATCTGCCAGCGTTCATCCAGAAGGTTCAAGCGTTTCATCTTCCCCAGACGGGCCGCGCGGATCGCATTGTATCCGGCATCGTAACGGCCTTTATATTTTGCGATGTCCTTGTCCTTGGCATGCATCGGCCAGTGGGCTGCGGTGTGGGCCATGTACAGGAAGAACGGCTTCTGTGCCGCAGTCTTTGCGTGCTCCGTAACGAAGCGGGCGGCGTGGTCGTTGATGGCGTCCGTGTAGTAATATTGTTCCGGTTGATACTCCGCATCGGCGTAGGGCGAGACGAATGTGTTGTCGCGGGTAAGCGTGTTCGGGTCAAAGAAACTGCCGGCGCCGTGGATGGTACCGTAAAAGCGGTCGAATCCGCGCTGCAACGGCCAGTTATGCTTGTCGGCCTCCGTCTTCGGCTTTGTGACCCCTGTCACATGCCACTTACCTGTCATATAAGTCGAGTAACCCGCTGTGCGGAGTACTTCGGCGATGGTGACCGCGTTTTTGCTCAACTCACCCGAATAGGCGGACGATCTGGACTTAGACCCAGCGCCGTCCACCATGTGCCCGACTCCCGCCTGGTGTGCGTAAAGGCCGGTCATCAAAGCAGCGCGGGTTGGACAGCAGCGCGCCGTGTTATAGAACTGCGTAAAACGCAGACCATTCATCGCGAGTGCATCGAGATTGGGCGTTTCAATCTCGCCGCCGTAGCAACCCAAGTCCGAATAGCCCATGTCGTCGGACATGATGAGGATCACGTTTGGACGAGTCGCGGGGGCTGCGAATAACTGGGACGTGAATAAAACGACGAGGAATGCTGTGATGCTTTTCATTAGGGGAGGGGTGCAAAAACGTCATCCGTTTCCGCCGTTGGACCGGTCGGCCGCACAATGAAGCGCCTTGCCCACTTTAAAAACGGTGGGCACGGCGGAGTTTGCTTTTTAAGCGAGGATCAGAACTGAGGAGGACAAGATTCTGGCCTCAGCTGTGTTCGATATAAATCGAAACGGCAGCAAGAAAGCGAGCGGGTCATTCGACGTGATGTTCGTCGGTTTGTACCAACGCCGCTCGCTCAGTTTTCAAAAAGACTGGCACCGGCGCCTGCTATTTCGGGCTGGCCTTGACGAAATCAATGTCCGCTTTGACTTGCGAGACATTGTCTTTCCAATCGTTCTCGTGCTCGACCGAAATGTGGCCGTCAAAACGTTGTTTCTTAAGCTCCTCGAGGCAGGCGCCAACGTCCACCACGCCTTTGCCTGCGACAACAACCTCCGATTTTCCAGTAGTTGCCTTGTCCTTGAGATGCACGCTGACAATGCGTCCGTTGAGAATGCGGAGGCACTCGACTGGGATCAGATTAGAAGTGCACCAGTGGCCGAGATCGGCGCATGCACCCACGCGGTGATCGCGGCTTTCAACCACGCCAAGAATATACAGTGGGTTCCAGACTTTGTATTTCGGGTTGCTCATGGAGCCGCCGTGTTCGTGGAAGGCCACCTTCACATCCAACTCCTTCGCCGCGCTCTCCCAATCGGCGACCAATTCGGTGGACTCGCTGCAAACCGAGTAGAGGCCCATCTTTTTTGCAAAACCCATGATGGCGTCGACGTCCTCTTTAGTCTTTGCCCCGACTACGCCATAGTTGACGGCATGCACGCCGACTCGTTTGAGCTCCGCCTTCAGTTCCTCCATGGCCGCATCAGACATGGTGTGATGCACTTTGTCGGAGGAGCCCGGCTTTAGCACTTGCCCCGGGTAGAACTCGATCACGTTTCCACCAGCTTCCTTGGTCTTGGAAATCGCTTCAAAGGCGCTGAACTCTTTGAACGTGTAGGCCTGGGCACCGACAAACCATCCGTTTTGACGGAGGTGATCGGGAATCGGCGCAGCTGAAAGCTGGGTAGCCGCCGCGAGAGCCAGCATGGGAAGAAGAAAAGAGGAACGCATATAATGTTTGGTTTTGGAGGGAATGGAGAAGGCGACGGACGTCGTCTTCGAATCAGACGGTCAAAATAAAGCCTTATCGCCCCGTGGGCCACAATCCGAAAACGTGACTGGGCGCAACAAGGGCGCGTTTGAATTCACGGAGCGGTTTCGATGAACGGGGAGTTTACGCGTCCAGGGCCCAGGTGTTCGTGAGCCGGTCTGTTGAGCCCTGACGGAGCGATTGAACCCGGCTCGCACAAATTACGGCCTCCCCCCTGGGGGCGCGCAGCACCAGCTGCGCTCACGCGGCCTTACATCCGGATGTCTTGCCCCCCTTAGCCCCTTTCGCTGCCTCGTCACCTCCTTGGTGCAATCCGCGTCTGTGCGCAGCTGGGGCTGCGCGGTCCCAGGGGAGGGTGTCGAGGGATCGAGATCTTTAGCCTCTTCTACCGATTAGTCTGCTTTCAGAAAGACATCCATCTGCTGGCCCACGTACACCGGGGTCTCAGGGCGCTCGAAGCAGAAGATGACCTGCAGAACGCGAGTATCCACCCGTTCGCTGCTCTCACCCGAAAGAGAACGTTTCGGCAAAATATAGGGCTCAATTCGGACAAACTTGAGTTCAATCGCGTTTGCACGCTGCCCCTTGATGAAGGCCACTGCTTCGCATCCGGACTTCACTCGGGGCGCATTGTCCTCGTCGACGTCGGCGCGCAGTTGAAACCCGCGGGTTTGTCCCAGCAGAATCGGGGGCTCTGAAGCGCGCGGCTCCGTGTATTCACCGGCGCGAATGTTCACTTGTAGAATGGTGCCATCGCGGGGCGCGCGCACCAGAAGCAACTCGCGTTGCACTTTGGCACGAGCCAGCAGGGCTTCGGCCGCCGCCAGGTCCGCCCGGCGTGATTCCACCTTGGTTTTTGCTGCACGCAGGGCGAAGACGGTGCGCTGTTTCTCATCCACGCTGACCACGCGATTCTCGCCCAGTTGCTCGATGCGGTTGAACTGATCCTGCCGGTCCGCTAGCGCCACCTCCGCCTCAAGAATCGACGCCTGGATGGAGGCGAGGTTCGCCGCCTGCACAGCCACCTGCGCGTCCGCGTCGCGCGTGTCCTGCTGCATCAGCAAATCCCCGGCTTTTACTTCGTCCCCTACCTTTATTGGAACCACACTCACAAGACCTGCCACGGATGGTGCGATTCGCACATTCTCGTTGATGCTTTCGACAAGGCCGCGCGCCCCGATGGACTGCGCATAAGGCGCCGCGGAAGGTTCTGTGAGAGGCGGCGGCACTGGCGGCACTATTTTCTGACGCTGGACGAGCGATACCGAAAGACCGATTCCCGCCAGCGCGACGAGCAATGAAAAGTATTTAAACATAAGAAGCGTGATACTGGCCTGCTTGGTGAACGGCCTTCATGTGACCATCCTCCATCTCGGTAATGCGATCGGCGAATGAAAAGATGCGGCTATCGTGCGTGACCACGATCACGCAGCGGTCCGGGCTGCAGGCGGTCTCTTTTAGAAGCTCCAAGACCTTCCGGCCGGAAACCGCATCCAACGCCGCGGTTGGTTCATCGCAAATCAGTAGCCGCGGCCGGTGCACCAGCGCCCTTGCGATCGCCACGCGCTGCTGCTGGCCGCCGGAAAGCTCCGAGGGCAAAGACTTCAGTTTGTCGCCGATCCCCATCGTTTCCATCAATGCGATCGATTCGCGTTCAGCGTTCGCTCGCGACTTGCCCTGTAGCAGCAACGGTACGGAAACGTTCTCCAGCGCGTTCCAGGTGGGAATTAGGTTAAACTGCTGAAACACGAAGCCGATGTTATCCCGACGGAAAGCCGTGAGCTGCGACCGGCTCATGGACGCGAGGTCCCGGCCGAACACGGACACGGATCCCTCCTCGAAATCCAGCGTCCCGCATATGACGCTCAGAAGCGTTGTTTTGCCACAGCCGGACGGCCCGACAATCATCATGAACTCGCCGTAGCGCGCCTCGAAATTGACGCCCTTGAGCGCATGCACCATTCCTTCCCCGCGTCCGTACGTTTTTAACAACGACTTGGTGGTGACGGCATTTTCCATTTCATTAAGGGCGGACATGTTCGAAAGACAATGTGGATCAAGTGGACCGGGCTTACTTGAACACCATGGCAGCCTCGGCACGGATCACTTTGATTACGCCTACCAGCGCCGAAATAATGCAGATTAACAAGATCACGGCACCCGAAAACACCAGTACCTGCCACGGCATGTAAAAAGGCGGCTCGCCCTTTTTGAGCACCGCGTTCCCAAAGCCCGCGGCGAGTCCCACGCCGAGGCCGTATCCGGTAAATCCGACGGTGAAAGCCTGGAGTGTCACCATGCGGATTAACAGAAAGCGGCCTGCGCCCATCGCTTTGAGGGCGGCCATGAAGCGGATGTTTTCATGAATAAAAAGATAGAACGTCTGGCCCGCGATCGCGATGCCGACGATGATTCCCATGAGCACCACGGTTCCGAACGAAATCGGGATCCCGGTGTTTTTAAAATACCACTCGATCGTGCGCCGTGCGAAGTCGTCGGAGGAAAACGCGCGCAATCCGCCAAGGCTGCCAATGCGCTCAAGCAGCAATGGAACATCCGCGTCCGGCTTTGGCTGAACGAGAATGAAGGACAGAAGTTTTCGTTGCGGCGGCGAGTATTCGAGCGCCCGGGAATAGGTGGTGAAAACGTAGGGCTGCCCTAAAAAAGAGCGCTCGGTCTCACAGATTGCGACGACACGCGCTTCCTTGTCATTGATCTCGAAAGTGGATCCCACATGCAGCTCGATGCCGCGTTTGCGGAATTTTGATATGGCGACCTGGTCGACAATGACGGCGTTTGGCAGTCGCAGGTCCTCAATGTTTCCCTCCCTGATGTGCCCGGGTCGTCCTACGAGTGTCGCGCTGTCGAGCCCTGTGAGCTGGACGGCTTGGAAGGTGCCATCCGGCAGGCGGGCCTGCAGGATGCTCCAAAACAGGGGCACCGCCCACTGCACATCATCAACGGAGCGCACTCGCTGCAGGTCAATTTCCCGCAGGGGCACAACCTCGTTCACCTGCTCCACCTTTGCGTCTGCGACCCAGATCGGCACCCGCACGTTTCGCACGGTGGCTGTGGTCCACAGCAGCAGCCCGCAGAACACCGAGGTCTGCTGCGTCATCAGGAGCGCGCAGAACGTGAGGCCGCACACCAGCATCGCATATTTGGCACGGTCGCCGAACAGCATCTTGAGGGCAAGGCGCATCATGGCGTCTGGACAGTCGGAGGGTGGCTGGGCGATGGCCCACTGGTGTGTGAGGTCATTTCACCGGCGACGTTGCTGGAGCAGCGGCTGGCGCTGGCTTCACGGCGAAAAGAGGCAGCGCCTTCAGCGCCGAATTATACACGCCCCACGAAAGCGGGAGCGCAATCCACAGCCACGCGACAAGCAGTTGAACGGTTCTCATGAATTTTTCGCGGAGCAATCCGCTTCATCGGATGGGTGATGATGAAAGCGTGGATCGACCGGGCGCACCAGACGGTTTGCGATCAATCCAACGACCAGCATGCCCGCCACGATGTACATTGTCAGATTATAGGCCTCTGCTGCTGGAACACCCGCCTTCTTCTGGGCATCGGAGATATAGTTGATCAGAGAGGGCCCGATCACCGCGGCGATCGACCAGGCGGTGATCAGACGCCCGTGGATGGCACCCACCTGCATCGTGCCGAACAGGTCCCGCAGGTACGCGGGAATCGTCGCAAACCCGCCGCCGTACATCGAGATGATCAGCGCGGTGACCGCCACAAACCAGCCCTGCGCCCCCGCACGCTGCGTCAGCGGCACCGTGCAATACAGGGCGCCGCCTGCGATGAAAAACACGCTGTACACGGCGCGCCTGCCGATGCGATCCGAGAGGGACGACCACAGGAAGCGGCCCCCCATGTTGAAGATTGAAAGCAATCCGGCGAACCCCCCTCCGATAGCAGCGCCCACGCCGAACATGTCCTGACACATGAGCGAGGCCTGCCCAAGGATGCCGATGCCTGCGCTCACGTTCATGCAGAGCACCACCCAAAGCAGCCAGAACTGAGGTGTCTTCCACGCTACATCGACGCTGACTTGGACAGCCGCTTTGGTGTGGTTCTGGAGGCTTTCTTCCCAGCCTGCTGGCTTCCAGCCTTCAGCCGGCACGCGCACGATCCAGGCGCCGAAAAGCATGGAAATGGCGTAAAGCGCCGCCATGGTTGCGAACGCGCCCGCCACGCCGACGGAGGCGGGCGTCTTAAAATGGTCCATCAGCTGCACCCCAAGCGGCGCCCCAAGGAGCGCCCCGCCTCCAAAGCCCATGATTGCCATCCCGGTCGCCATGCCCGGGCGGTCTGGAAACCATTTCATCAGCGTTGAAACCGGAGCGATGTAACCGATGCCCAGGCCAATCCCTCCCAAAACCCCGTAGCCGAGGTACAGCAGTTCGATGCGGTGGAGTTGCACGCCGAGGGCTGCAATCAGCAGGCCGCCGCAGAAACAAAGCATGCTTGCGACCATACTCTTTCTCGGCCCGCTTTTTTCGACCCATTTTCCAAAAGTCGCCGCCGAGATCCCGAGCATGAATAGCGCGATTGAGTAAATCCAGCCCACCTGCGGGATGGTCCAGTCCTGGCCGGGCAGCGACTGGGTGACGCCAAGGATTTTGGTGAGTGGCGCGTTGAATACGCTGAATCCGTAAACCTCGCCGATGCACATGTGCACGGCGATGGCGGCTGGAGGCGTCATCCAACGCGAAAACTCGGGGCCGGCCACAGTGGATGAACGCTCGAGAAAAACCATCGGATAGAAATAAGTAAAGTGAAGGATAGGTTCAGGCCGCGGAGCGTCTGTTTGATACTTCTATCGTCCGACACCGTTGGTTCAGTGGCTATCCAGACTCTGATTTGGGCGGGATTTCAAGCACGCAGATAAGACGGGTGCGTGGAAGGGTCCGGCGGACGGCTCGGCAACGGGTTTTCACTCGTTTTATGGGCGCGCTTGGCGAAGCATCTGTGAGCAAAATGACAAAACCACCTGTGCAGGCCTTTCAGATTCTGCGAGTCACCGCGACCAAAGTGGTCGAGGAGGATGATTTGGTGGCGTCTGAAGAGCCGCTTGGGATTCAACTCGGCTATTCAACCGATGCCGGTCGTGAAACGCGCGAGCTGGCCGTGACGATGCGAACCCCGGGTAACGATTTAAATCTCGCGCTGGGGTTTTTGTTCACCGAGGGAGTGATCAGGGCGATAAGCGATGTGTCATCCATTCGTCATTGTGAAAATGTGCAGAGACCGGAGCAGTCGGGCAATCTTGTGAAGGTGGAGTTGGATGAAGCGGTCCGACTCGCACCGCATTTGTTTCAACGACATTCGTTCATCAGCTCGAGTTGCGGGGTGTGTGGCAAGGCGAGTATTGAAGCGGTGCGTTCTCATTGTGTGGTTCCAAGCGGCGGTCCAACGCTTCAAATTTCGGCGGCCGTGTTGTCTCCGCTCAGCAATACGGTGTTCAGTGAGCAGCGAGTATTTGGGGCCACGGGAGGGCTGCATGCGGCGGCGCTTTTTGATGTGGAAGGAAAGCTGCTGCTGGTTCAGGAAGACATCGGACGCCACAACGCGGTGGACAAATTGGTGGGGGTGTCGCTTTCGAAGGGCTGGCTGCCTCTGCAAAGTCATATTCTGTTTTTAAGCGGCAGAGCCTGCTTTGAGTTGATTCAAAAAGCCGCGCTTGCAGGGATCCAAGTGGTGGCTGCGGTGGGAGCGCCCTCTAGTCTCGCTGTCGAATGCGCGCTCGATTTCGGGATGACGCTGATCGGGTTTTTGAGGGAGGGGCGGTTCAATATCTACAGCGGCGCGGATCGAATCCGCGATATGCCCGCTTCTTCGCCCGCCTCCTTGCCCGGCTCGTAATATTGTTCGCGGCCCCGGGTCAGCGCGTATGCCGCGCGTGATCATCGCGACGCTCGTGGGACTGCACCGCGGAACGTCCCCTGGCATCCAGCTCGACCCAGGTGCCGCAACCTACGCCGGCGACCTCCGCGAGACGCAGCTGGCCGATCCGCACGCGGATGAGCCTGAGCGTGGGATGGCCGATGGAAGCCGTCATCTTGCGCACTTGGTGGTATTTTCCCTCTACCAGCTCGAGTGAGATCCAGCAGTCCGCAACGGTCTTGCGCACACGGATTGGCGGGTCGCGCGGAGCGACTTCGGGCTGCGGGTCAAGCAACACCGCGAGGCATGGCAGCGTGCGATGGCCTCCTATGGTCACGCCCGTCTCGAGCTGCCGAAGCGAGTGCTCTGAGGGGATGCGTTCCACTTGCGCCCAGTACTCGCGCACATGCGCGCGGTCGGGATGCAGCAGCCGCGCGTTCCATTGCGGTTCATCGCTGAGCAGCAGCAGTCCCTCGCTGTCCGCGTCAAGGCGCCCGATCGGATAGACGTTTTTCGGAAAGCCAAATTCCGCGAGCGTTCCCCACCGGCTTCCCTGTTCGGGTGTGAACTGCGAGAGAATTCCGTACGGCTTGTGAAAGCAAATCAACACGGCGGGCCCCCTGCAGTTTTATCCGAACAAATCACCCTGCCGCAAAATGGCGGCGGCCACTGCGGGCTGCTTGGAGACGCGCTGCATTTCTTCGAGCATTTCCTGCCGCAATGATTTAAAGCCGCAGCGTTCCAGCGCAGGAATCAAAGTGTCATACATCGGCGCGATGTGGAGTTCCTCGATGGGCGTTGGTAGCGGCAAGTCCTCATCGAGCCGCACCATTTCGCGGTTTTCAAAAACGCGGGTGTGTCCGCCCACCAGTTTTGCGATGAGTTTCTCTGAGCCGACTGACTGGATGTTTTCGTAAATTCCCGTGAGTGAACCCCACTTGGAAATCAATGCGCTTGCGCCTTTGGGTCCGATGCCGGCAATGCCCGGAATGTTGTCTGCGGAATCGCCAACAATCGCGAGGATGTCGCCGAGTTGTTGCGGCAGTACGCCCCACTTTTCCAAAACCCGATCTTCATCCAGCAGCGCGTAACCGTCCTGCGGCGTCTTCAAGTCCGTTTTGTTGGTGGAATACACGCGGATGTCGGACGCGACGATTTGGAATAGATCCTTGTCTGCCGTTGCGATGACGCACTCCCAGCCTTTGGCACGGGCCGCCAGCGCGTAGGAGGCCATCAGGTCGTCCGCCTCGGTGTTCGGAAGCGACACGGAGCTGAATCCCAGCAGGGTGATCATTTCCCGCATCAACTCCAGCTGCGCTTCGAGCGTTTCCGGCATTTCAGCGCGTTGCGCCTTGTAGGCGGGTTGCAGGGAGGTGCGGCGTTCGGGTAGCCCTTCGTCCCACACGACTGCGGCGCGGGCGGGGGCAAGGTCCTTGAGCATCCGGCGCAGCGACTTTAGAAAGCCGTAGACGGCCCCTGTGGGCTCTCCCGCTGGATTGGTTAGTCCGGGGAGGGCGTGGAAGGATCGGTACGCGTAGTAGTAACCATCAACAAGCAGCAGCTTCACCTTTGCAGAGTGGCCTGAGACTGCGCCCCATAGAAAGCGTTCTTATCGCTTTCCAAGATTTTCTCAGGGTTGTGCTTCCTTTGCTGCGCTTTCCAGGGACTGTTTGATCGACTGCTCCCATTTCGCCCAATCGGTACCGTGGTTGACGTCCAGAAGAACGGTGAGGACCGAGACCGCTGTTTCGGCCATGGGATGGCCGGGAGCGCGCGCGGCTGCAAGCAGGATGGGGAGTTTGACGGGGTCGGGGCGGTTCAGGCTTTCAGCAACAATGATTTCCTGGAACCCGTGGTCGAGCCGTGCGTTTTTGATGTAAGGCAGCATCTGGAGGTAATCCTTATCTGCGATCAGGTTCACAATATGCTGCGCGGCGGCGGTCTGGCCCTCGGCAGGCATGCTGTTGACCTCGGACAAAAGCCCGAGGGCGATTGCGGAGTGTTCGCCCTGCGAGCGGAGCGCTGCGTCGATCTTTCGTTCCCAAACCGGTATGCCATCCTCAGTGGGGGAAGGCGCGGTGGGCATCGGCCGATCGGCGGGGATGGCCAAATCAGGTCCGGGTCTCGAAGTGGAAAGGTTGAGTTCAGACGGCGCCTGACTCGGCGCTGTCTCGGACGTAGGGATCCGAGAGGCGGTGCCGGTCGAGATTGGGTCGGGCTTGAGGATGTACCAGACGGCGACACCGAGGAGCAGCAGCAGTGCTCCAAAGACCAGTTTTGAGAGGTTACTCTTGCGCATGGTGATTGTAAGCTAGCATGAAAACGCCGGACCAGACCAATTGGAATCGATCTATTTTGGGGCTGAAAACCTTCGGAAGTTCGCGTGGCGGGATGCCGGGGAAGCGCGTCTACACTCCTGCCCGGTCCAGCATGGATTTGATGACTTTGGTCGCTTCGAATTCCTCTACAGCAATTTCATAAGCTGCCTTGCAGTGCGCGGCGTAGTCGGCGTTGATCGATTTGACCGCCTCGGCGATGTCTTCGAGGGTTTCAAAAGCGATGAGTCCCTTTTTGCCACCGTAGAGCTTTGTGAATTGGGTCTCTTGGGTGATCACCGGCCTTCCGGCGGCGAGGTAACACGCCGAGCGGTCGCTGAACCATCCAGTCTTCAAGCGCACGTACTGGTCCTTTGCCACGGTGAATTCGCCTTTGGACTCCTGCAAGTAACGCCGGTACTGGTGCCAGTCAATGGAGGTCTGACGCGAGTCGGCAAACTCCCAGCGGTTTGCTAGGAAGCGCTTGTGCGCGTGTTCGTCGAGGATCTCAGTGGCTAGCTCGAAGGGTTCGCCGGCCCGGACGGGGGCTTCGACGAACTTTAGGAACTCAAGCGACTTGCTCCAGATGTAGTTGCTGCCCCTCCAGACCACGTCCTTGCGTCCGCTGGTGTTCCAGTTCGCCACGGAACTGAAGCGCGCATTGGAACGCGTCGGGCCGTCGGTTTTCCAAAAGTCCGTGACCACGGGCTGCCGTGTGGGAAGCCAGCTCACGCCATGACTGGGGACCATGTAGTCCTTGGTCCCCACGAGTTCACCGAAAGTGAAGAGGGTGTGGTGGCGCTGCAGATATTCGGGCACCTTGCCACCGGCGTTATCAATGAGCAGCTGCTCCATGCCCGGGTCGCTTTCGACGTAAATCAAACGCTGGCATTTGAGCAGGTCCTCGTTCATTTCCTGTGCGCCGCAAACGTTGAGGATCGCCTCAGCTTCAACGTAGAGTTCGCGCACCTTTTGGAGCGACATGCCCACGCATTCGGGCTTCTTCATGTAGCGCGCGCAGTAGGCCCATTTCCCCTCAAATCCAAATTCCCTCGAGAGGGTGTCCATCAGCTTTGCCGCGTAGCGGTAGCTCTCGTTCACCTCATACGCAACGGGGTCGTAGGGCAGGCGCGCCGAGTCTTCGATGTAGTACACATCATACCCCAGTCTCTGAAGACCCACGATGTAATGGATGTGCTGCCAGAGAACGCCGGCGATCGGACAGCCGGCCATGAAACCCATTACGATAATTTTCTTCTTCTGCATGAAGTGTGTTTGTTGAGGGGTTCCCAATCCGCCGGGGCGTCACGGAAACTCCAAGTGTTGTGGGGAGTTAGCAGGGTCGTGGCGGAAAGGCAACCGCAGCGTCACCGCTGTTGTAGGGGTACTTAGCTTTGCTGTCCCAAGTTCGCCGAGTGATACAGATTCGCGTAAAAACCGCCGCGCCGCACCAATTCAGGGCCGCGCCCCTCCTCGACGACCCCGCCGGGGCCGAGAACAACGATCTTGTCCATGTTGTGGATGGTTGCGAGCCGGTGTGTGATGATCAGCGTGGTGCGCCCCTGCATCAGACCTTCGATGGTCTGCATGATGGCCGACTCGGTGGTCGGGTCCAGCGCGGATGTCGGTTCGTCGAGGAGCAGGATGGGTGCGTTCTTTAGAAATGCCCGGGCGATCCCGATCCGCTGGCGCTGCCCCACCGAGAGGTGACCGCCGCGCTCTCCCACCTGCGACCCGTATCCCTCAGGCATCGCCATGATGAACTCGTGGGCCTGAGCGCGCTTTGCAGCCTCGATGATTTCCGCCTCCGTAGCTCCGGGACGGCCGTACGCGATATTTTCCCTGACCGTTGTAGAGAACAGAAGCGTATCCTGTAGCACGATGGAAATCTGCGCCCGCAGGGATTTCTTGGATAGATCGCGCAGGTCCTTACCATCAAGCAGCACCCGGCCCCCGGTCGGATCGTAAAAACGTGGGACCAGCGAGAGCAGCGTGCTTTTTCCCGCCCCCGTTGTTCCCACAAACGCCACGGTCTGCCCCGGTGTGAGCGTGAGATTGACGTGTTCGATGATGTTGCGTTCAGAGGTGTACCCGAAACTGACATCCTCAAAAACAAGTTCGCCGTGGGTACCGGAGAGCTCGGTTGCATTGGGTTTGTCAGCGACATCGTCCGCGTGGTCGAGCACTTCGAAACAACGGCGCGCGCTGCCGGCTGCACGCTCCAAATCCCAACCCACCGAAGTGATCGAATCAATGGGCTGATAGAGGAGGGAGAGGTAGTTGGTGATCGCAAGCAGGCTGGTGACGCTCAACGCCCCGCTCATGACGTGGAGCGAGCCGAGCCAGTACAACGCAGCGGTGCCGCCCATGAGTAAGGTTGCCACAATCATCGAGCTGTTCATCGAGATGTATTGCATCCGCATGTTTTCCTTCAGGCTCTGCTGGGCCGAGATGGAGAACTGTTTTACCTCGTCCTCTTCGCGGCCGAAGGCCTGCACCATCTTCACGGAACTGAGCCCCTCTTGGGCGAGACTCAGCACCGCGCTTTCGCGTTCTGCAATGCGGGTGGACTGGTCGCGCACTTTTTTGGCGAAGAGCTTGAAGGTGATGACCATTACGGGCACCACGGACAGCGAGAGCAGCGTCACCTGCACATCAAGCGCCCACATCGTGACAAGAATGCTCGCCAGATCCTTCGCGCTCTGGAAAAGGAAAATCGCTTTCGAATAGAATGCCTGCAAAGACTGTGAATCGTACGCAACGCGGAAGGTCGAATCGCCACTCCGCCGCGCATCGTGGTACTTGAGCGGCAGCGAATGCAGGTACGAATACAAGTCGGTGCGCAGGTCGAGCAACCCCTGCAAACCGACGCGGTAGTACATCATCTGTGAAACCACATGCAGCCATGCGGAGAAGATGTGAAAAATCACGACCGAGATGCTGCAGCCCGCGATGATTTGCGGGATGGTCCATTCGGCGAGCGAATAGGAGTATTTCCAGAAAGTCAGTGAAAGGCCGTGTGCCGGCTTGCCGATTGCGGGGAGGACCTGGGCCACAAGAAATGCGAGCGGCCACGGTTTGAGCAGGTTGAATGGCGTCTGCACGACGGTGAGCAGGGACGCCATCAGCGTCGGCCACCAGTGCGGAAGAAAATACGACAGGACTCTACGGTACAGCGGGGACATGGAAAATAGGCGGAGTCGAAAAAAGGAAGATCGCTAGGCTGTGCTCGAGAAGGTTCACAGGCAAGCCGGTGGACGGGGAGGAGAACAAGGGTGGGTGTTTTTACTGCAGTGAACCCTATCGTGACTCGCCCTTGGAGGCTAGGCGATAGCTGAGTGGGCGGCGAGTTGGTTGAGTACCCAGACTCCCACCCCCTTCATGTCGTTTGCGGGTAACCCATCGGCATCAGATTCCCCGCGGCGGCGGATTCTCGAGTCCTTCAAAACCCAGGCCTCGGCAGGGTACGGGCCCACCTTTCGAGGGTCGCTCCAGGTGTGGATCGAAAGCACGCGCGGACTTAGCGCCGCCGCCAGATGCATCGGCCCGCTATCGACGCTGACAACCCAGGAGGCGCGACGCAGGATGCTGATGGATTCCACAAGGGACGTACGGTTGAGGTAATTTTCCACGTGGTCCATCCTCGGGACCTCCAGATCCGACCGCCCGAGAAGGATCACGCGCTGCGGAGCCATTGTCTGGCAAAGCAGCTGCACCTCTGGGATGGACAAGGATTTGCCTTTGCCCCGCGAAAACGGATGCAGCACCACGTAGGGTTTGCCTGCGGTGAAATCAGCGGGGAGCGTTCCGTCTGGGAGAGGCCATTCCAGATTCGCTGTCCCCGCAGGCGGGACGCCTAGTGACTGGACCAGAGCCAGGTAACGGTCCACGGCGTGCATCGGTGTTGCTCGGTACGACTCCAGGCGCGCGGTCGAATCGTAGAAAAAACCTGCGCCTTCGCGTGCGTCCGAGAGGCCGTGGAGTTGCTTTTCTCGTGCGAACCGCCCGACCACGGCTGAGCGCAGTAAGCCCTGAAAATCCAACACCAATTCCGCTGAGTGTTCACGGCCAAAGTGACGCGCCCACTGGAGCATTCGCCAAGCGGCTGAGACCCCTCGGAACTGGGCGCGCGGGAAAATATGAACGCGATCTAGATGGGGATTCCCATCTAGAACCGGAGCCCATTCGGGGTTCACTAGCCAGCTGATAGAGGACGTTGGCCAGAATTTTTTGAGCGCCGCAACCGCTGGCAGCGTATGAACCACGTCGCCCAGCGAACTGGGCTTGATGACTAGAATGGATTCGGGTGGCGCGCCGTTCCATTGCGGATTCATGACGTGTGAAACGAGCGCCGAATGGACGGCTTATTTGGCAAAGGGATCCGGCGTGCGGAAAACTTCAGCGGCCTTCGGCAAGTCTGAGGGCCAATCGCTCAGGCAGTCCGGCAGCGATGATCTTCTTCTGCGCGGTCTCAATGTCGTAAGAAAGTCTGCGCCACTGGATGGTTTGTTCGGCCGGTGTGTAGATGGCGTAGGATGCGCGCCAGTCTTGGTCGCGAGGCTGGCCCACGGAGCCCGCATTGAAAAAGTACTTCTTGCCGGCCTCCAAGGTGATCAGATCCGGAGCGACTTCGTGAACGCGAGTATCGCGTATGAAGGCGCGGGGCACGTGAGTGTGACCGTAAAAGCAAAGCTGCGTGTGTTGGTAGCTGAAGCTGGCGCTCGCATCCAAATCGCTGAGCACGTAGCCCCAGCTCGCGGGTGAATCCAGCGTGGAATGTACGATCGTGAAGTTCCGAACCAACCGCGAAAACTTCAGCGCCTTCAGCCACTCCTTGTGTTCGTCAGTAAGCTGGTCTCGCGTCCATTGAATCGCACGGGCGGCCAGCGGGTTGAAATAACTGAGGTCTGTCACCTCGCACGCCTGTTCGTCGTGGTTGCCTTTGACAATCGGACATTCCATCGAACGCACCAGCTCCAGACATGCGACAGGGTCGGCATTGTACCCGACCAAGTCTCCCAGACAGACGTAATGGGTGACCTCATGGGCGCGAGCATCCTCCAAAACGGCCTGGAGGGCCTCGAGGTTGGCATGTACGTCACCAAAAATTGCGTAGCGCATGGGGCAGTGAAGGGCGGTAGGGCGGGTGGACTTTGTATCGCTAAAATCTTCCGGCCCCGCTTAGGACTGGCTGAGCGAAGGCGGAATCAAACAGAAAAGCATCTCTCACCAATTCGTCAAACCCTATAGAGGATCTTTCTGAAATCAAACTCCCTATTCAACAACACAACTCTATGGGTTCTGGGGATTGGAAACGCGCAAATCCTCTGGGACAGCCAATTTTTGTTCCAGCTCCTTAAGCAGGGTGAGGAGGGTGGGGACGCGCTGCTGCGGACCCTCAAGATACAGCTCCTTTAATTGTTCATACGCCTCCTGCTCCTTGCCGGGCACCTTCGCAAGTTCGAAAGCCGCAAATCTCCGGACATAGCCCATCGCGCCGGGCTTTTGAGCCGAGCAAGCATAGCTCTGGGACGCCTTCAGGTGATCCTGCATCCGGTTCTTGTACAAATTGCCCAAGCACTCGTAGAGGCGCGCGTTGTCGGGGTTAAACTGGATCCCGCGCAGCAGAAACCCCTCTCCAATCTGGTGAAACTCGCGTTCGGCGCGCCTGCGCAACGCCTGGTTGGGCTGGCGCGACTCGTCCCCCTTCACGGCGATGGCGGCGTCGTAAGCCATATGGTAGTGCGCCATCTCCCAAAAAACCACCGCCCTCGGCTGTAGTTGCGTCGCGGAGTGCAGGAACACTTCAAGCCGCGCCCAATCGGTGGACTCAAAGGAGTTGCCAGCCTGGATCCATAAAAAGTCAGCCATCACTGCCCGAAACCCGCTCAGAGCGGCAATGAATCCCATTTGTCCAAGCTGCGCCCGAGTGTTGTTGTTTACCTGGGCGAGCTGAAATCCGCAGGCGCGCTCCTCCTCGAGCAAATGATGTTCAGCGGGCGTTTTTAGGACTCCAAAAGCCAGGAGGCCGAACAGCACCGTAAACAAATGCTTCAAGCCGCACCTCCCTCTGGGGTGAGGCTTGCAGCTCGGCTGCCTATTGCGGGCTTGGAATGCATGGCCTGTGGAGAAGCGATGGTTTTTGAGTAAAACACAAACTGCCTTCGGGGTGTCGTTGTGCGGCTAGAGCTCCTTGGTCGCGAAAACCACCTGAGCAACCATGAAATAAACGACGGTGTAAAGCAGGCCGAATCCGGTCACCTGTAGGAAGAGGTCCAGCGGGATTTTCGTGCCGATGGCGATTTCGTCCACCACGTTGAAAAGCTGCAAATCAGGAAAGAGCAGGGCCATCACCGCGATGCCGCCTTTCACCAGTAATGATACTTCGCCCGGGCGCAGCCAGTATTCACGTGCGATCCCTTGCACATGCCCGATCAAGTAGACCACCACAGAGATCAGCACCGTAAACACGGACGACGTCGCGAAGGTGGACAGCAACAGGGTGAGGGTTGAGCACAACGCCGCTTTCAGGAAAATCAACGCCACACCTGCGAGCAGATTCCATTGAAACGCGGACGCCCGAACCGCCGCTAGGGCCGCTTCAAGTTCCTCCACCGGGGTGATGCGTGCGATCTCCGCGAGCTCCTGCTGTTCGCGAATACCGAGCACCGCCGCGAACAAAACGGACATCAGCAGAATCGAAAGCCCTATCATCATGAATACGCCCAGCAATTTGCCGGTGATATATTCAAAACGCGGGACCGGCTTCGCCAGAATAGTGTAGAGCGTCCGGTCTTCGATATCCTTGGGCAAAAGCATCGCCGTGCACAGCAACCCCAGCAGCCAGCTGAAAATGCTCATCGCGCCAAGCCCGACGTCCTTGAGCACCTGCAACGGGCTCTGGAAGCTGAATTCCACAGTGAAAAGAGAACTGCCGATAATCAGCAGTGCAAACAGCAGCAGG
Organism: Akkermansia muciniphila; assembly: GCA_945906945.1. Classification (GTDB taxonomy): domain Bacteria; phylum Verrucomicrobiota; class Verrucomicrobiia; order Chthoniobacterales; family Chthoniobacteraceae; genus Chth-196. Next base: position 2,936 of record CAMDSZ010000007.1, on the reverse strand, counting down.
AAATAAAACACCTTCTGCCGCACCAGCTCCAAAAACGTGTTGTGCGCCAGCGCCATGACTCGTCCTTGGGAGAAAAAGGGATGGGACGTCGATTCGCTCATGATTTGTTCCGGGTGACCTCGAGAAAAAAGCGCTCCAAATCGCGCTGCGGCATCCGGCGATCCAGCACCCGCACTCCGCATTCCGCCGCGCGCCTCTCGATTTCATTTAAGAAGTCCGGGGTGGCGTTCTCAAGGAGCAATTCGGTCTGGTTGTGCGCAGAGACCAGGTCGTTCACGCGTCCCTCCAACAAGAGGGCCCCCTCGTTCAGGATGCCGATCCGATCGCAGATTTCCTGCACCTGGCTCAGCAGGTGGGAGCACAGCAGAACAGTGATCCCTTTTTCTTTGAACTGCACAATCAAGTCACGGATCTGATGGGAGCCGGCGGGGTCAACCCCTGCGGTTGGTTCGTCGAGGACCAGCAGTTTCGGGTTTCCAATGAGGGCCTGCGCAAGGCCGATCCGCTGGAGCATCCCCTTGGAGTAACCACTCAGCCGCCTGTCCGAGGCGGATTCCAATCCAACCACCTTCAGCAGCTCCGCGGCGCGGTCTGCCAGTTCGGAGCCTCTTTGGCCGCAGAGTTTCCCGAAAAACAACAGGGTTTCGAGGCCGGTCAGGTATTTATAAAAATAGGGGTTTTCAGGGAGAAACCCGACCTGCTCGCGGCTTTCAACTTGGCGTGAACTGATGCCGAAGATCTCTGTGCTCCCGGCAGTCGGAGTCACCAGGCCGAGCAAAATCTTCATGGTCGTGCTCTTGCCCGAACCGTTGGGCCCCAACAGTCCGTACACTTCACCGGCCGGGACCTCCAGCGACAGACTGCGCACGGCCCTAAGCCTTTCTGTTCGAAAGGGAATCGAGAATTCCTTCGTGAGATTCTTGATCGAAATTGCGGGTGTCTTCACAAGCCTCAAACCTTAGCACAGAACTTTTCCAACGAAACGCCTACCTCTACTGAAAAATAAATGGGTTTCCGACAAAAAACACGCCGCAGATTCGCGGGCGCACAGCGAAATCACGGCATCCCCCCTGGGACCGCGCAGCCCCAGCTCCGCTTCAATTTCCTGACACCGGGACGGGTTGCACCTCTTTGCTGATGCGCTGCAGTGCCACCTCTTTGGTGCAATCTTCGTCGAAGCGCAGCTGGGGCTGCGCGGTCCCAGGGGTTGTCGACGCCTCTGACGCCTCTACCTTCAACGCCTCGGCAGTTCGAGGCCGTTGTCCTTGAGTTCAATTTTGCCCGCCTTGAACAGTGAGCCAACCGCCTGTTTGAACGATTTTTTACTGCACGCGAACATTTCCCGAATGGTCTCGGGATCCGTCTTATCATGCAGTTCGAGGCGGCCGTTGTTCTGCTTGATCGCGTCTAAAATCTGATCCGCCAGCGGGGCGATGCGCCTGTAGCCGGCCTGGTCGAGGCGCAAGTCCACCTTGCCATCCTCGCGAACCAGCCGAACAACGCCCTGATATTCGTCACCGATCCGCAGCGGTCCGCCGAGTTCCGTCCTGTAAAGCATGCCCCAGTGCGTGTGGTCGACCACGCACCGGTAGCCCAGCGGCGTTTCCTGCGCGACCACCAGATGAACCGCTTGTTCCGCGGTGAAGGCGGCGGGCGTTTGGTCGAGGTGCCGCTTGAGACGGGACGTGGCGATCAGCCGGTTGGAGCGCTCGTCGAGCACCGCCATGATGACGACCCAGTCATTGATGGCCAGCGATCCGGTTTGTTCGCGCAATGGCAGCAGCAGATCCTTCTCTAGTCCCCAGTCTAAGAAGGCGCCGATCCCCCCCCGCACGCCGACCACTTTCAAGCAGGCACATTGCCCCACCATCACCAGCGGCTCCTGGGTTGTCGCCACAAGCCGGTCTTCGGAGTCGCGGTAAAGGAACACGTCGGCGACGCTTCCCACTTTCAGCTCTGGGCCCACGTATTTGGCCGGCATCAGAACCTCGCCCAATTCGGCAGCATCCAGATAGACGCCATGCGGGGATTCGCGAAGTACCGCCAGAGAATTTCGTTGCCCTAAAACAGCCATATCCGGCGATCGTTAGGCACCGACGCACCGGCGGAAAGGAAATTCATCCTGCTGTTCCGCCGCGCTCGCGCGGAGGTTCCGCCAGCCATCCTGAGGGCGGAACTTGCAACGGCCGATTTTGTAAGCGAAAAAGCAAGGTGACTTTCAGCATTTTGATCTATCTGCCCCATGAAATTTGCGATCTGTAACGAGACTTTTGGTGAGTGGCCTTTCGAGAAAGCCTGCGCGTTCGCGAGCAAGTGTGGCTACACCGGGCTGGAAGTGGCGCCGTTTACTCTCGCGGAATACGCGCATCAGGTGCCGGCGGCTCGCCGAGTCGAGTTACGCAAAATTGCCGCCGATGCCGGGCTCGAAATCATCGGACTGCACTGGCTGCTCGCGAAGACCGAAGGATTTTACCTTACCACACCCGACGCCCAGACGCGGACGGCGACTGCGGATTACTTGTGCGAGCTGACGCGTCTGTGCCGCGACCTCGGAGGCCACCTCATGGTGCTTGGCTCTCCCAAGCAACGCAACCTCTTGCCGGGGGTGTCGCACGACGATGGCATGCGTTACGCGGCTGACGCTTTACAGCGCGTCATTCCAACTCTGGAGGAATGCGGAGTGACCATTGCGATTGAACCGCTTGGTCCCGAGGAGGGAGATTTCCTTAGAACCGCCGACCTCGGTGCGGAACTCATGCGGATGATCGGATCCGAGCACTATAAACTGCATCTCGACGTGAAGGCGATGTCCACCGAGCCGACGCCCATCTGTGATATCGTCCGAAAGCACGCAGGTGACATGGCGCATTTTCATGCAAACGATCCGAACCGTCGTGGGCCCGGCATGGGCGAGGTGGATTTCAAGCCGATCTTTG
>CAMDSZ010000006.1 GCA_945906945.1 Akkermansia muciniphila | reverse complement strand
GCCATCGTATGTGAACAAAACGTGCTGCCATGCACCCTGTCGCACAGTGACGGCTGTGGTGGTGACCTTAATCGCGTCATCAGGCCAGCGGCTGACGATGTACGCCCCAAAATTGCGGCTTGTGTGAAACAGACTCCACCCCTGAGCCTTGTTGGCGTCATCCATCCGCGCTACGATTGCCCCCGCAGAATCGAGTTTTGGAGTGCGTATCCATGCACCCACGCTGAAAGACTGCATGGTGTTAAAGTTTGCAACCTCGCCAATCTCAAGGGTCGCGTTTTTCGCAAGTTCCGGAGCCGCGCCCAATTTGCCATCCTTTTTCCATGCAATCTCGCCAGTGGACTTTGTGCCTGCGGGAATTCCTGCACCTTCATTTAGCGGATAATGCCCGATCAATCCGAAGCTCGGAATATCCTGGTTTAGATCGTCCGGCTTGGCCTGTGCAATCCACTTGTCAAAGTCCGCTTTTGCGAGCGCACGGTAGTTTTTAAGCGTCGCTTGGACATCGCCGATTTCTGTGGGTAGCGCCGTCCAGCGTGGTCTGTCTTCCGGCTTTGGAATTGTCAGCACGGGCCCGAGTCCGTCCTTCACATTGCCGTCCTTCGGCTTCTGCGTGGTATTTCTAAAAAACGCCGCTAGCGAATAGTAGTCGCGCTGCGTGATTGGATCAAACTTGTGATCGTGGCACTGCGCACAGTTGGTGGTGAGGCCCATGTAAACCCAACCAATGGTTTGCACACGGTCTGCGGCGTAGTTAGCAAGGTTTTCCTCGTCGATGGTTCCGCCTTCGTTGGTCGTGATGTTACAACGCTGCAGGCCCGTCGCGATCAATTGGTCCTCGGTCGGATTCGGAAGCAGGTCGCCGGCGATTTGCTCGACGGTAAACGCATCAAACCGCTGGTTAGCGTTGAATGATCTGACGACCCAATCCCGATACGGCCACATCTCGCGCGGCTTGTCGAAATGTAGTCCGTGCGTGTCAGCGTAACGAGCCGCATCAAGCCAGTAACGAGCCCGATGCTCGCCGTAAGCCGGCAAGGCCATCAGTGCGTCGATGATTGCATCCACATTTGCGTCGCTTAAACGCTGACCCTGCTGCGGAAGATGCTGCGTGACGAATTCGGGCGAAGGGGGCAGGCCGGTCAAATCAAGAGACAGCCTTCGGATCACCGTTCGCGCATCGGCCTCCTCTGCAGGTTTGAGCCCCGCTTTTTCCAGGCGTGCAAGCACAAACCGGTCGATAGGGTTTTTTGCCCAGGCTGCCGATTGAACTCCGGGAACCTCTCCACGCGCCGGTGGAATCAGCGACCAATGCGGCTGCCACGGCGCGCCCTGTTCAATCCAAGATTTCAACACCGCAATCTGATCCGGTTTAAGCTCCTTGTGGGACTTCGGAGGCGGCATCACTTCGTCCTTGTCACGGGTGATCAGGCGCTGATAAAGGGGGCTTCCCTGCGAGTTGCCCTTCGCGATCGGCGCATCGCCGCTCTCGGCCTTCGCGAAAAATCCCGCCTCGGTATCGAGGCGCAGATTCGCCTTGCGGGTTCCTGGATCTGGCCCGTGACAGTGAAAGCAGTATTCCGCAAGGATCGGGCGTACGTCTCGGTTGAATTGGACGTCTTTTTGGGACTCGGCGGACGCATGTGAGGAAACTCCACAGATAGTCAGCCACGCTGCGACTTTGCACTGGATCATTTTCATAGAGAGAGCACCCGTTGAAGCTCCAGGTTAAAAGCCGGGAGCCCGTTGTTGTTCTACACGCGATCAAGCAGCAGCTCCCACTTTAAAAAAGACAGCATGCATATTTTTTGGGCTAAGAATTTAAAGGACTCACTTCCTGCGTGCTGTATACCCCCCGAGCTGTGTAAAGTCCTGTGCTGTGCGCTATTTAATCCGCGAAAAACTCATGTCCTTTGGCGATGACTTCTGGATCGAAAATGAAACCGGGGGCCGGGTGTACAAAATTGACGGGCACGCTTTTACTATCCTCCGCGAGAAGCTGAGCATCGAGGATGCCGAGGGTAATGAAATCGGGTTTCTGCGTGAGAAGCTCGTTTCTCTGCGGAAAGCTTATGAGATTCACTTGCTCGGCGAACATGTCGCCACAGTCAGTAAAGACCTCCTTACGCTGTTTCGGTGTTCCTTCACTGTGGACGTACCCGGCCCAAACGACTTGGAGGCTCAGGGAAGTCTTCTCGACCATGAGTACACCTTTAGCCGCGGAGGCGACGTTGTGGCCACCGTGTCAAAACGCTGGTTCAGCATTCGTGACACGTATGCGGTGGAAATGAACGACGATCAGGAACCGCTGCTCATTCTTGCCAGTGCGATCGCGATCGACCAGATGTGTCACGACAAGGACGGGGAGTCATCTGTCTAACTCCTGATTGAGCTGCTCTCGGATGCACCGCAGAAAGCTCGTACTTCTGAATCATGAATGCAAAAAAACGATTCCATGCCGTGTGGTTTTGCACGTCTCTCGGAGTGGCTCTTGCCTTCTGGTGTTGGCATTCTTCGAACAGTTTTTTAAGCAGGAGCGAAGTAGCAACGCTCGGGTCTTCTACAAAGGTCGAGCGTCTGAGTGCGAACTCCGCACACGATTCGGAACGCGAAATTGAGGCGCTGCGCGAGACGAACCGGAAGCTTGAAGAGCAAAACCAATTTTTAGCCGGACAACTCGAAGAGGCGCGCGAAACTGCGAGTAAGGCTCAGGCCGCGATCATGAAAACACACCGGTCCTCTCAGGAAATCCAAGCGAAGTTGAACGATGTTCTCGAGCCCTTGAAGAGGGACATCCAAAGTTCTAATCTGGAGACGGAAGTGAGCTCAGGTCAAACCGTCGTCACGGGAGGGTTTGAGGTTTCTGACGGCAGGTTTGAATACACGCTGACCACACCAACGGTCAGTGTGGATGACCTCGGCCGTAAAGTGGTCCATTTGGAGCACAGACGTCTTGCAATAGCCGGCGAGCATCTGGAGCAACTTGGAGTGAAGTCTCTCGCGACAAATGCCGACAACACTTTGCAGCATGGCGAAACGTGGAGTCCATCGCAGACAAAAGATTTTATCTCTAAGATAAACTCTGCACGAGGTACCGCTGGACCGGGCGGCGGCATCGATAGCCTCGCTGCGCCGCGCATCACGCTCTTAGACGGGCAGGAAGGCGAAGTTCAAATTGATGCTTACCAGGCCAAGTTTAAGGCCGTTATTTCAGAGAGCGGTCAGGGGGTTCGCCTGGAGCTTCGCACCAAACAGCCCTCGCCAAAGGCCGAGCAACCACAATGAGACTCCCCGCAGCAGCGGCGGTGCGGTTTAATTTGAACTTGGGCCAACGGGTTGGGTGCCCGTGAGCCGGCTTGGGGGGCTCTGAAGAAGTGAGTCAGCCGGACTCGGACGAGACACGGCATTCCCCGGGGAGCGCGCAGTCCCAGCGGCGTTTACATGCTAACATCGGGATGGATTGCTCCCCTTGGCCGCTTAGCTGTAGCGCCACTTCTTTGGTGCAATCCGCACCTGGGCGCAGCTGGGGCTGCGCGGTCCCAGGGGTTGTAACGGATCGAAGTTTTGAAAATGTAGACGTCCTGTGCCGCCAAGCGTGGCCCCGACCGAAGCTGCAACAAGGGCTAGACCCCGACGCTTTCGAGCCGGCAATTGAATAGGCGTTTGCAGCCAAGAAAAAACTGTCTCATGAGGCCGCAACACGGCAGCGTGATTAGGTAAAGGAATTCAGATTAATCGCGATCACTCGTGCGCGATTGAGTTTTGGGATTTTTCCATGCTGCAGAGACTATCATTTTGAGAACATGATTTTAGCCACAGACTCAATTTGCGAATCACATGAACCCGGTAACGGACATCCCGAACAGCGTGCACGATATTCCGCAGTGTACGACGCATTGTCGCATGCAGGAATTTTAGCAAGTTCGAGCATCATCGGTCCGAGAAAACTCTTGCCTGCGGATCTGGCGCTGGCGCATCACGCGTCTTATCTCGAACTGGCACAGCGCGAAATCAAGGCGGGTTACGACCATCTGAGCACCGGTGATACGAGTGTTGGGCTGACCTCGTGGTCGGCTGCACTCGCCGCCGCAGGCTGCGCCGTTGCCGCGACCGAAGCAGTGATGCGCGGTGACGCGAAGACCGCGTTTTGCCTGGTACGGCCGCCGGGCCATCACGCGAATGCGGTCCGTGGAATGGGGTTTTGCATCCTTAACAATGTGGCGCTTGCGGCTCGGTTTGCGAGGGAACGTCTGGGCGTGCGCCGAGCGTTGATCGTCGATTGGGATGTGCATCATGGCAACGGCACGCAGGACATTTTCTATGAGGACGGCAGCGTGTTCTTCTTTAGCACACATCAATCCCCGTGGTACCCGGGAACGGGTATGGCATCCGAAACGGGTGCCGGGGAGGGCGCGGGCACGACGCTCAACTGTCCTCTTCCCGCAGGAAGCGGGCGCTCGGAAGTCTTCGAGTGTTTTGAGAAGAAGCTTTTACCTGCGATGAAAACGTTCCAGCCTGAATTAATTCTCATCAGTGCGGGTTTCGATTCACGCGAAAATGATCCGCTCGGAAAATTCACGCTGAAGGATTCGGACTTCCGGGATCTCACGCTGATGATGCGGCAGCTGGCTGCCAAGTTTGCGCAGGGCCGTGTCGTGAGCGTGCTCGAGGGAGGTTACAATTTATCTGGTCTGGCATCCGCGGCTGCGGCTCATTGTTCTGCGCTGGCTTAGCGGTGATTTTGTCCTCAGCATATACATCATTCAAATGAGCGTCTTTCCCGATGTCATCAATGTTTCGAAACTGGAACTTTCCGCGCACATCGGTGTGCCCGAGGAGGAGCGCAAGGTGGCGCAACGACTGACAGTCGATCTGCGTTTGGTTCCGATGCGCGACTTTTCATCCTTGGCAGATGATTTGGCAAACACTGTGGATTATTTCGCGCTGACTCGCCGTGTGCGTGCGCTGGCAGCGGAACGGCCTCGGAAGCTCATTGAGACGCTGGTGGATGAAATCGCCGGATGCTGCTTGGACGAGTTTGCAGTTCGGGAGGTGGAGGTGGAGTTGTACAAGTACATCTTATCCGACGCTGCGCATGTGTCGGTGAGGGTAAGGCGTTGTCGGGTATAGTGTGGTGGCCTTGGAAGGAGCTGTGCTTTACGTCACAGGGTGTCGCCATTTTCAAAAAAGCGGGTCATCGACAACCCCCGGGGCTGCGCAACTGCAGCAGCGCGAGGACGCGGATTGCACAAAGAGGTAGCGAAGCAGCTCAGCAGCTAATGAGGAGCAACCCATCCCGGTGCAGGGACGTGTAAGCGCAGCTGGGGCTGCGCGGTCCCAGGGGGGTGCGCTCGGTTTTAGACGGGCTCGGTCGCTCCTCCGTGACGTGCTGACTTCAGGAGAGCGTCGAGGACGCGTTGCGTCAGTAAAGCGATATCCGGCCACTGAGAGTCGCGGGTTCCGCTTAGCACAAGCGCCGCGAAACGGCGGAAAAGTTTCGCATCCGGTGCAGATGCATGAGCGCCTCCATGTTCAGGAAACGAGTGAACCGTATCGTTGGACTGCATGCGGAACTCGCAGCCCTGGATGGAAAAATTGGTATTCGAAACCGTCAGCCTGCTCTCTGGACCGTCGAAAGAGAGTGCAAAATCATCGAGACGCAGTGCGCCCGTTGATCCGCTCAAAACCGCCCATTGCTGGTTGTGAGCCACAAATGAACAGTAGAACGACGCGACACATCCGCCCTCGAAGATAATTCTTCCCGAAAAATCGAGAGGCACGCCTTCATTCGTCTGCCGAACCGCAAGTCCACTGACATGCAGGGGCTTCGCCCAGTTCATTGCCCAAAGTGAAAGGCGGACGTTGTACCAACCCAAATCACCAAGGCAACCGAGCGGCTCCAGCGCAGCTTGAGAGCGAATGTCGCCACCGTTAATGAAGTGGTCGTCTGCACAGAAACTGAACTGCGAGCTGATGCTGCGTAGCTCGCCGATCGTTTTGCGATCATCCAGAAGTGCGCGCATCGCTGGTAGCCGCTCCCCATGCATGAACATTACGCCGTCCATGAATTGGACCGCGGCCTTGTCGCAAGCCTGAATCATTTCCGCGAGGTCTGAAGCCGAGTTTGCGCAGGGTTTCTCGCAAAGCACATGCTTACCTGCCTGAGCCGCCTTCAGAACCCACTCTTTCCGTAATCCTGTAGGAAGCGGAATGTAAACGGCGTCAATATCTGACCGGTCCAAAAGCTGCTGATAACCACCCACCGCGTCGGGCCGCACAGGAAAAGGGTGCTGCGCCTGACATTTCTCGATCCAAACGGCGGCGCGTTCTGCATTGCGGCTGGCAACGGCGACGACTTCGCCGTTTCCGCTTAAAAGGATGGAAAGCCAGTTGCGTCTGGCGATGTTTGCGGCGCCGAGAATGCCCCAGCGGCATTTTCGTTCGGTAGAAGGGTGGATCATACTCAAAGAGGCTTCGGTTAATTTGCGGCCGGCCTTTATCCGTTCACATGCGGACTGAATGGAAGGCAAAAAGATCCGGATCGCTGCGCTCCCGTACCCGACCCGTGGTCTTCCTTACTTGGCGCGTTTTTTATCGTAATCTGTGGGCCAGAGCGGCGAATCAGTGCGCGCTGCGGACATCAAACGCTCGGCGTTTGCCACAACATCGGGATGTTCCTGCGCGATATTCCGAGCCTCCCCGGGGTCTGTTTCCAAATGATAAAGCTCAAGCGGGCGCGCGGGCCCGGTGCGCACGCCCTTCCACCCTTCAAACCGGAGGGCCTGTTGAAACTGACCCTCGAATAATTCCCAATAGAAAAAATCCCGCTTTGGAGCGCGCCCGCCTTTTAAGAAGGCAACCAGGGAAAAGCCGTCGGCCTTGAAGTCCCCTGGTAGCGTTATTCCGCCAAGTTCTGCTGCGGTTGGCAGAAAATCCCAGAACGCCCAGGGCTCGCCGGTGACACGACCCGCCGGAACCTGCCCCGGCCAGCGGGCAACTGCAGCCTGCCGCAGCCCGCCTTCGTACAATTCACGCTTGAATCCACGAAGCCCGTTCGCGGCCTGCTTGAATGCCGAACCCACCGGCGATGCAGGCGGATACGAGGAGCCGTTGTCCCCCGCCAGCATCACCAAGGTTCGATCGTCAATGTGGAGCTCCTTGAGCAGCGCCAGAAGTCGCCCGACATCGGAGTCGAGCCTGGTTACCATGGCTGCGTATTTCTTCTGTTCAGCCGTCCAGTTCTCCGACGCGTACAAACCCAGATCGTCGATCTCCAGTTTCGCATGGGGCAACGTCACCGAATAATAAAGGAAGAACGGTTTTTGCGCGTTTGCTCGCACCCATTTCAGAGTCTCGTCTGCAATCAGGTTCTGCGCATACGTTTTTGGCACGTTCGGATCTGGATCTGCATTTCCAGACAGCTCAAACCGCTGGTCGTTGTTGTACAAATATTTTGGAAAGTACGAGTGCGCGTGACGCTGACAGTTGTATCCAAAAAAATGCTGGAATCCCATCTTTAGCGGGCTCCCCGAGGTGTCGAACATTCCCATGCCCCACTTCCCGATGCAGGCCGTCGCATAGCCCGCGTTTTTGAGAAGCTGGGCAACACAGAGGGTTCCTTCCGGCAAGGGCAGCTGGCCCTCGGGCTGGATTTCGCGGTTGGACCGAATCGGACAATGGCCCATGTGCAGCCCCGTCATCAATGAGGAGCGGGATGGCGCACAAACGGTGGTTCCGCAGTATGCCTGCGTGTAACGCGTGCCCTCCTCCGCCATCCGGTCGATGTTCGGCGTTTTGATCAGCTTCTGCCCGTAGCACCCAAGGTCGCCCTGAGCGAGATCATCGCTCAGAATAAAAATAATGTTCGGCTTCTCGGGCACCGCTCGCGCATCAGCGGCTCGAGAGGAAGCGCCAGCGAAACCAAAAATACTAATGAAAAATAAGAGGGGGATTTTCATGAATGAAGTCATGCTGCGTCGTTTCGCGCAGCATGAGCAATCACTCTTGTGATGAAAGCCTCAAAAATTGCGCTCTACGAGTCCTCGAGGTCTGCGCGACGGCGCGACTCCGCCCCTTGGCTGCCTGTCGGTTCGGGAGCGTCGGTAAGGGTCGCTTCCGCCATCAACAGCGTGCCTGCCACGGAGACCGCATTCTCCAGAGCGACGCGGACCACTTTGGTGGGGTCAATGATTCCAGCCTCCATCAGGTCCACGTATTCACCCGATGCCGCATCGAACCCAAAGTTTCCCGAGCCCCCCAGCATCCTGTGGACGACCACGCCGGAATCGGCTGCGGAATTGTCGGCGATCTGGCGCGCGGGTGCTTCAATGGCGCGTCGGAGAATTAGCACGCCGGTGCGTTCGTCACCCTCGACCTTCTCGGCCTCCGCCTCCAGCGCACCTGCAGCTCGCAATAAGGCGAGCCCGCCTCCGGGCACAATCCCCTCGCTCATCGCCGCGCGGATCGCGCTGATCGCGTCATCAAACGCCTCCTTGCGATTCTGCATGTCCGCCTCCGAGGGTGCGCCCACCCGGATCACGGCGACTCCGCCGGCAAGTTTTGCGAGCCGTTCTTCGAGTTTTTCGCGATCGTAAGTCGATGTGCTTTCGACGATCTGGTGCCGGATCTCCGAACAGCGTGCAGCGACCGCGTCGGCCGCGCCCGCGCCACCCACGAGAGTCGTCGAGTCGCGTTCGACCACCACGCGCCGCACATTGCCCAAATCCTCGAGCTGGATTTTCTCGAGCGCAATACCCAGCTCCTCGGCCACCACTTTCGCGCCGGTGAGCACGGCGATGTCCTGAAGAATTGCCTTTCGTCGATCCCCGAATCCCGGAGCCTTGACCGCGACTGCGGTCAGGACGCCGCGCAGTTTGTTAACGACAAGAGTTGCCAGCGCCTCGGCCTCGACGTCCTCGGCGATGACGAGCAGGGGCCGCCCTGCTTTTGCGATCTGCTCGAGAAGCGGCAGCAGATCTGCCAGCCGGCTGATTTTCTTTTCCACAAGCAGCACGAGTGGATTCTCCAGCACAGCTTCCATTTTTTGGGAGTCCGTGACAAAGTAAGGAGAAATGTAGCCGTGTTCGAACTTCATCCCCTCGGTGATTTCGAGGAGAGTCTCGGTGGTTTTTGATTCCTCTACGGTGATCGCGCCATCGGCCCCAACTTTTTCCAAAGCATCAGCGACGAGTTCGCCCATTGTAGCGTCGTTGTGAGCTGAAATGGCGGCGACCTGCGCCTTTTCGCGGCGGCTTTCTAGCCTGCGGGAGGTGTTCTGTAGCGAGGAAACCACGGCTGCAAGCCCCCGGTACAATCCGCGGCGGATTCCGACCGCGCTTGCGCCCGCAGTCACGTTACGAAGTCCCTCAGCAAAAATGGTGCACGCGAGAAGCGTTGCAGTGCTGGTGCCGTCCCCGACGGTCTCGCTGGTTTGCTCCGCCGCCTGCCGGATCATTTGAGCGCCCAAATTCTGCACTTGGTGGGCCAATTCAAATTCCTTGGCGATCGTGACCCCATCATTACAAACCAGCGGTTTGCCCCATTTTCTTGCAATGAGCACGCACTTGGATCTCGGTCCCAATGTGACTTTCACCGCATCGCCTAAAGCCATGACGCCCTTCAAAATTTCCCCGCGCGCCTCCTCGCGAAACAAGACCTGCTTTGCCCCCATAAACCTATCCCTCCAGTTCGATTTCCAGCAACCCTGAATCGGCTGACCAAGCCTGCGCGCGGCTGGGGAATAATCGGTTTATGAGACAATACCCGCGTAGAACAAGCGACCGCAGTGAATCGAAGCAGGATCGCTGTGAAATCGACTTGCACACAGATTCCGCTCGTTCGAAGGTCTGGTATGCACCCCCCCGGCCGTATCGCAATCCAGTTCGGCGCATGCAGTCTGGCAGTATGCTTTGCGCTCGCGCCTGATCAATGTAATGCAGCGAATACCCCGGCAGCGAATACCCCAGTAGCGAATACCCCGGCAGCGCATGCAGCAAATGCGGTTGATACGACAAATGCGAAAAATGGTGAAGTTGAACGGCTGCGTGGCTTGAGTCGGATCAATCTGCTTGAGTATCGATCAACCTCTGGTGCAGGCCTCGCGGAGGCATCAGATACAGGCCAGTGGAGCGCGCGCCGTGCCGAGGCGCTGGAGGGCTTTCAAAAGGTTGCCGGCAAGCTGCCGCCCAGGGATGACGCATGCGCACTCGCTCCAGTGACTGTTGAAGAGAGCGATTGCGGCACGTATGTACGGCGTCTGATTTCGTACCAGTCACAACCCGGGGGGCGCGTTCCCGCCTACCTCTGCATCCCGAAAGCGGTGTTGAGTGGGGGAAAGGCACCTGCTGTTTTGTGCCTGCATCCAACGGAGAACAAGATTGGATTCAAGGTGGTCGTGGGACTTGGCGGCAAGCCACACAGGCAATACGCGGCGGAGCTCGCGGAGCGTGGCTTTGTTACGCTTTCTCCCTCGTACCCGTTGCTGGCTGACTACCAGCCCGACCTCAAAACGCTGAACATGCCAAGCGGAACGATGAAGGCGATTTGGGACAACCTACGCGGCCTCGACTACCTCCAGTCGCTTCCATTCGTTGAGTCTCGCCATGGGTTTGCGGCGATCGGTCATTCGCTGGGCGGACACAACGCGATTTTCACCTCGGTGTTTGATGAGCGAATCCGCGTGGTTGTCAGCAGTTGCGGCTTTGATTCGCTGCTAGACTACTACGGGGGAAATTTGAAGGGCTATGTGCAGGAGCGGTATATGCTTTCGATGGGCGAATTTCTGAACAACGCGGCCGCCGTTCCCTGGGACTATTATGAGCTCATCGCCTGCCTTGCGCCGAGATTGGTTTACGTCAATGCCCCGGTCCGTGACGCAAATTTCCGCTGGGACAGTGTTGACCGCATTGCAAGTGCTGCGCGTCCGGTGTTCGCGCTCCACGGGTCGCCTGAAAACCTGATGATCCGCCACCCAGACTGCGAGCATGACTTCCCCGACAACGAGCGGATGGAGGCCTACGAATGGATCGCGCGCGGGTTGCAATGGACGAGCGATCCGACGAGATTGCCACCGAAAGAGCCAGTCAGGTAACCGACGTATTTTCTCAACCCTTCATTACTATCCCATGACCCGATCATTTGCCCGAACGTTCACCTGTTTTGGATTAGGCCTTTCGTTCTCGCTCTGCGGACCGAGCGCAGACGCCCAAACGGCTCAATCTACCCAGGCCGCCCAGCCCACTCAGCCTGCTTCGCAGAAAAAACCCGAGCGCCCGCAGCCGCCCACCCGGCCGCTCGATGCCCCCGGGGCGCCAAAGTTTTCGCGCCTTGATGGAGTCCCCGGACGCAATCCTGCGCCCGATGCGGACGGCGATTTTGTGATCGGCCCTGAGTACTTGGCGGCACCTGAATTAAAAGTGGCGGATGGCGTGCCGCAGGGAAGGGTCGAGCAGTTCGTGATCAACTCGAAGGACTGCAAACGCTTCAACCCTGGGATTGCTCGGGATGTGTTTGGCACGGTTGACCCGAGCAACCCGAAGACGCTGATTGTTGAAACGCACCCCATCGATTACATGCGCACGGTCACGGTGTATGTGCCCGCGCAGTACGTGCCGGGAACCTCTGCGCCGTTCATCGTGGTGCACGATGGCCCGCCGATGGGACGTCCGGACATGAACCTCGCGCATGTGCTCGACAACCTGATCGCGCAGCATCGCGTGCCTGCCATGATCGGGATTATGATTTCAAGCGGGGGCGGCGATGCCCAAGGTCACGAGCGCGGGCGCGAATACGACACCATGTCGGGATTGTACGCGGAGTTTATTGAGGACGAGGTCCTGCCTTTGGTGGAGAAAAAATACACTCTCAAGCTGACCAAAGACCCGGAAGGACGCGCGACGATGGGTAATAGTTCGGGCGGCTCCGCGGCGTTGATCATGGCGTGGTATCACCCGGAGCTTTATCACCGGGTGCTGACTTTCTCCGGCACGTTTGTAAACCAGCAGTGGCCGTTTAATCCTGAAACACCCGATGGCGCATGGGGCTTTCACAGCAAGTTGATCCCTGAAAGCGCCCCGAAACCACTCCGCATTTTCATGGCGGTGGGTGACCGGGATCTGCTGAATCCGAACGTTATGCGGGATGACATGCACGACTGGGTGGAAGCCAACAACCGGATGGCTGGGGTTCTCAAGGTGAAGGGCTACCACTACCAATATGTGTACTGTCTAAACGCCGGACACGGGATCGGGAACGCTAAGCCACAGCTACTGCCGAACGCCTTGGAGTGGTTATGGAAAGGCTATCCGGCGGGAGCCAGCAAATAGATCGCCCGGCGGGAGCCAGCAAATAGATCGTATAGGCCGAGCCGGAGAGATCGTATAGGCCGAGCCGGAGAGATCGTATAGGCCGAGCCGGAGGCCCCAAGCCGCGTCTGGACTTACCTCAACCCGTCGAGAAGAAGGGATTGGAGGTTTTTGGGGAGTTTTGGAGAAGAATGGAGCGGGTGACGCGATTCGAACGCGCGACATCTTCCTTGGCAAGGAAGTGCTCTACCAACTGAGCTACACCCGCATCTTCAACGGGTCCCACCCTAGAAGTCATCGCAAAGGGTGCCAAGTGTTTTTTTCAGGCCTTGGACCCTAATTCTCAGGGAGCTGGTCTTTTTTAAAAGGCGCAAGGCGCTGAACACCGCAACAAATGCCTCAGGAACGGGTTTGATCATCGCCGAACCGCTCCCCCATCCGTCCCTCAAACGCCTATCTAACCCACCCAAGTGAAACTCCCATCCATCGTCCCCTGCCTGCTCCTGCTCACGAGCTTCCTCGGCCACGGCGCCACCCCCCAGCGCAAGCCCAACATCATTTACGTCCTCGCCGACGACCTGGGGTGGACCGACCTCGGAGTGCAGGGCTCCAAATATTACGAAACCCCAAATATCGACCGGCTTGCCTCCGAAGGCACGCGGCTGACGCGTTACCACAACTGCCAGAACTGCCAGCCCACCCGTGCCGCTCTGATGACTGGCCAGTACGGCGCCCGGACAGGCGTGTACACCGTGGGCGGAATCGACCGGTTCGACTGGCGGTCTCGGCCGCTCGCGCCCGTTCAAAACGTCACCAAGCTTCCCCTCGACAGGACCACGATCGCGCAGGCTCTCAAAACAGCCGGCTACGCCACGGGCATGTTCGGGAAATGGCACCTTGGTGAAGACGCGGAGTATCATCCTGGCAAGCGCGGATTTGATGAGGCGATTGTGTCAATGGGCGTGCATTTCAATTTTCAAACGAGCCCCAAGACCGCTCATCCAAAAGAACAGTACCTCGCGGATTTTCTGACCGAAAAAGCGGAGCGCTTCATCCGAGCTCACAAGGACGAACCGTTCTTCCTTTATCTTCCGCATTTTGGCGTACACGCCCCCCATGAGGCGAAGCCGGACTGGATCGAACACTTCAAGCTAAAACAAGGCGAAGGGGGTCATAAAAATCCCGTTTACGCGGCGATGATCGCCAGCGTCGATGAAAGCGTCGGCCGCTTGATGACGCTGTTAGACGCGCTCCAGCTTTCCAAAGACACGGTGTTTGTGTTCAGCAGCGATAACGGCGGCGTAGGAGGTTACGAACGCGAGGGCCTCGCCAAGCGAGGAGAAGGATCCGTCACCGACAACACGCCTCTGCGCAGCGGCAAGGGAAGCCTGTACGAGGGCGGGACACGAGTGCCGTTTATCATGCGCTGGCCGGGTGTCACCAAGCCGGGGTCCACAAACGATGTTCCCGCAATCCACGTGGATGTTTATCCGACGCTTCTCGAAATTGCCGGTGCAAAGGCTCCAGAAAACCAGCCGCTGGACGGCGCAAGCCTGCTGCCCATTCTAAAGGATCCGTCTGGATCGCTCACACGCGAAGCTATCTTTCAACACTTTCCAGGCTATCTCGGGATGGGCCCCGGAAAATGGCGCACAACTCCGGTGAGCCTTATCGAGGTCGGCGACTGGAAACTCCTGGAGTTCTTAGAAAGCAACGCACTTGAGTTGTACAACCTCAAAGAGGATATCGGCGAAGCCAAGAACCTCGCGGCGCTGATGCCTGAAAAAGCCGCGGAGCTTCATTCAAAGCTCCAAGCATGGCGCAAAGTGATCAACGCGCCAATGCCCACGCCCAACGCGAATATCAAATCACAAAAGCCTGGCAACGCGGGTCGGAATAAAAAGTAGTGGCTGCTTAGAAACCCGCGCTGCCGCCGATCCGCAGCTTACATCGGCGAATAATCGTACACGACGACCCGCTCAAACATCGGTCTGCAGATCTGCACAAACCGGCTGTGATGTTCGCAGCCTGCCTGATAGTGCTCGTGATCTGCCATGGTTTTAAAATGCAGGGCGCTCGAGTAATCAAAGGAGTGATCGGTGACAGGCCGCTCTTCGGTGGGCGCGGGTTTGCCAATAAAGGAGGCAGCGAGGTAGGGAATCTGAGCAAGCTTTCGGAGCTCCCCTTCAAATGTCGCGCGCTGCTCGGCGTTGAGATCTTTCTTCAGCCAGAAATAGACGTTGTGAATAACCATAGAGTCGGAATTGAGAGGGGCATTCACTACCGGATCGAGGCGCACGGCTAAAGATTTCTTTGCACGTTGCCGCCAGCTACACCGGTTCTTTTGCTGTTGCGTGCTCGCCAAAACCCAATCCGCGGCGACAGGTCCCCAAAAGACAAACCGGACCGTGGCAGGGCCGCCATGTCCATTCCGACCTCCAAAGCCAAAGGCGTCACAGCGTCTGCCGCGCATTCAGCGCCTTGGCGAGCGAGTGCATCGCCGCACGAATCCCGTCCTCGGATACGTCACTGCAACGTATTTTCGCTTCCCACAAAGGACGCCCATCAGTTGCCGGCGAAGAGCCTTTCTTGTATACGCGAAGGTAAAGTTGCCGCGCGCCGACTGTGGAGGGTTGCGGAGTTGTCCTGGCAAAAGTCGGGGCATAAAAGCGGCGCTGATACCAAAGTCTGGAACCGGGTGCGACCGGGGGCTGGTTCCGCGGAGCAGCTGGAAGATCCGAACATTGAAGCGCCAGCTCATAGGTCGCAAGTGAAGCCGAACCTGTCGGCACGCCCAGAGCGCTGAGTTCTGCGCGAAACATGCGGTTCAAAGCCTGCGCCCCTTCTGCATCCGCTGCTCCGCCTGCTGCTGAAGTTGAAACAAAACAAAACTCGCCGGGGCCGAGCCGCAGCCCGTGATCTGATGACACTCGCACCTTTCCAGGACGGTGCGCACACGAGCAGCAAAACGCGAGCAGGGCAAACAACATAGCCTGCAAAGCGAAGCAGCGAAGGGATAGGATTGGTCGCACTGGTTTCATAGGAGCGTTCAGAAAAAAAGACACGGTACCTGTCCCGGGAGCAAACTGCGAATCGGTAGTATTGCGAACATTGTGGGATTCGGTAAACACCTGAGGCTTTGTTGGACGTGAAATACCGCGGGAGTCCGGAGCAAAGAAGGTGCGGAATCAGTAGTTGGCAACTTCAGTTGCTGGCTCCAAAGCGCCAGCGGCGCGACCTTGTCTTGACCGTGGTCGGAGCCGGGCTTTGAGGCGCAGGGCATCCACATTTTCAAAAAAAGCGCCTCATCGAAACCCCCTGGGAGCGCGCAGCCCCAGCTGCGCCCAGACGCGGATTGCGCCAAAGACGCGGCGGAGCGGCTCACCCCATCCTGATGTAGGAACGTTTAAGCGCAGCTGGGGCTGCGCGCTCCCAGGGGTTCTCGAGTCCGCCTAACGCTGCGCGTCGGACTTGGAGCGCACGTCGCCGGCAGGCCGGACGCCCGGCGCGGATGCCGCCGAGGGCCCGTCTCCAAGTTCAGCGCGGGCGGCGGCAACCACAGTCTGGAGTTCGCTGACGATTTCCGGAAACTCGGCCGCACAGTTGCGCGTCTCTCCGGGATCGGTTTGCAGATTGAAAAGCGACAACGGCAAAGATTCAACCCGGTAACCGTGCCGACTCGCGATCCCGCGAATGCCGCTTTCCTGAATGGATTTAGGCTGAAGATTTCCCCAGTTGGACGGCTTTCCGCCCCGGCCGGGATTGGCGGCGACCGTGAGATACTCGTGCGGGACATGCAGCTTCCACGGGCCCTTTCGAACCGCCTGCAGTTCGTCACCCGAGTAATACCAGAACACTTCCCGCTCCGCCGCGTTCGGCTTCCCGAGGAACACCGAGGACAGGTCGATCCCGTCCAGCTTCGCGTCTGGAAGGGGCGCGCCGCAAAACTTGGCGAACGTGGGATAAAAATCCATCGCCGCAAACAGAGCATCCGAAACGGTTCCGGCCGGCACGTGACCGGGCCAGCGGACCAGACAAGGCATCCTCACGCCGCCCTCAAAAGTGGTGAGCTTTCCCTCGCGAAACGGCGCGGCCGATCCGGCGTGTTCCCCGTAGGAAAGGAAGGGGCCGTTGTCCGAGGTGAACACCAGGATGGTCTTCTGCTCAATACCAGTTTGCTTCAAGGCATCGAGGATTTCGCCCACTGCGGCATCCAGTTCTTCGACGACATCTCCGTAAACACCGGCTTTGCTTTTTCCCTTCCATTGCTGCGACGCAAAAATCGGTACGTGCGGCATGATGTGGGGTACGTACAGAAAAAACGGATCCTTGGCATGCGCTTGAATGAATTGAACGGCGCGGTCCGTGATGCGGCGCGTGAAAAGGCTTTGGTCAGGGTTGAGTTCAACCACATTGTCACCTTCGTAAAGCGGCAACGCCGGCATGTCTGGCGTCACGGGATGGAGGGGACCATTGTCGTTTGAATACGGAAGCCCGAAAAATGCATCGAACCCACGCTGTGTCGGCCAGAACATCGGATGATGTCCAAGATGCCATTTTCCGTACGCGGCAGTTGCGTAGCCATGCTCCTTCAGAAGTGAACTGATGAGCTTTTCGCGCGGATGAATACCGGTCGGACTCGTGTGGTTGAGCGCCCCGACCATGCCCACGCGGTTCGAATAACAACCGCTCAATAACGCCGCGCGGGAGGCGGTGCACACAGGCTGGGCGACGTAGAAGTTTGTAAACTTCATCCCCTCGGCGGCGATCCTGTCGATGTTCGGGGTCCGGATGTGCCTGGCCCCATAACAGCCGACGTCGCCGTGTCCGAGATCATCTGCGAGAATGAAAACAATATTCGGTCGATCCGCCGCGGGTTGCGCGCCAAAAATCGGCCGCGAAGCGTGCAGCAAAAACGCGAGGATCAACGACGACAAAACTGGCCTTTTCATAGGAGAGGCTGGGCGATGCCGGGCTTAGCTGGCGTGATGCCGCGCTTTAGTGAGCATGATCTCGTTTCCTTCCGGGTCCACACACATGGCAAGGTGCGCGGGCTCCTCGGGCGTGTCCTCCGGCTCGCGGAGAACTTGTCCGCCATGCGCTTTTACCAAGCGGCAGCCTTCAAACAGGTCGCCAACCTGAAAAGCCATGCCGGTCCATGTGCGCTCCGATTCGCCGCCGCTGTGAATACCAATCAGCGCATCCGCAACGCGGACCTCGCCCATGACCTCGTTTTTGCGGACCACCTCGCCATCGAAGACTGATATGTAGAAGCGGATGGCCCGGTCCATGTCCTTGGCCCAGATGATGTATTTAACGCGCTCGACTTTCATGTGCGGACTGTAATCGACCGCAGCAGCGATGCACAGCCTGTCGTGGCGGTTTCCCGCACACTCAAACACGGGATGGCTGGGTTCGGAAACGAAGTGGAGTTGGGGCGCCGCGCTCTCTGGAGAGCCTTTCGCGCGCTGATTCTACCGCCGCGCTTTCTGGCGGAGGGCCCATGCTGCATTTATTTTGGCGGCTCTGGGATGTCTTTCCAAAACTGCTCGGCTGTTTCCGCGGGAGAACCGTCCGCCGCTTCACGGAAAGAGATGCGCTGGATATTGGAATGGTTACGCAGCGCTTCGGAGGTTTCGGCGCCCTTCGGTAGAACCACCTTCTCCAACAGCGGACATTTTCCGAGCGGATTCAGATCACGCACATTGGTATCCGCAAGGTTGATGGATTGGAGGGGAAGATCCGCGAGGCTGGAAATATCGGTGATGGGGTTGTTCGCCAAGACGAGGTGCTCCAGTTGGATGCCCTTCAGAAATTCGACGCTTTTGAGGCCGCCGTTTCGCACGGTCAGTGAGCGCAGGGGAACCCGATGCAGTGCGTCGAACGCCTGAGCGGGCAGGCCGGCACCGGAATCACTCAGAGTCAGTTCCGAAACGGGCATGGACTCGAGCGGCTCGAGACTTGTCCATTGCAACTTGGAAAGGTCCACGGCAAAGGTGCCGTCATCGAGCTTCCGAATCCGGCCCGGGTCCCATCCCTGGATGGACCGGAGGCGTTGCTCTAGGATTGGCGCCAGCTCGCTGGATTTCGACTTGATCTCGGCCGCCATGAGTTTTCCGTCCTTCACCCTGTTTTGTCGGCTGAAGGCTTGGATAAGCATCGCCTGCGCGTTCAGAGGAAGGGGCTCCTTGCTCCCGAAGAGTTGGATCAGCCGCTTGCAGAGCAACTGATTTTCTTCGGCCACCCGGTCATTGCGAAGCTTTGAAACGCTTCCAAAAGTAGCCTCCGCGTTTTGCAGTTGGCCGAGCCCCTGCAGGAGGCGTCCGCGCAGAATGAGGTAGTCTGGATTTTTTGACTCCACCTCCGAGATGAGGGTGGTCATTTCAAGGGCCTCCTGAAGACGACCCTCCTCCAGGTGCAACCACGTCCGTTCAGCCAGCATGGGAACCACGCTTCGCAAGCTGGCAAGAACAGCGCTCGATGCTCGGTTTTCGCTTTCCAATCCGATTGCAAAAAGAAGTACGACACTTAATGCGGCTCCAGCCACAATCGAAATCGCGCGATTCCGCTTCACCCAAAGCCACACAAGCTTCAAGGGACTTGCGTGCTCCGCCTCTGTTGCAAAACCCCGTTGGTACTTTTGCAAGTCCTGCTGGAGTTCAGCGACTGTCTGATACCGGTTCGCCGCATCGCGCTCCATAGCCTTAAGCACGACCGCCTCGAGTGACTTTGGAATGTGGCCTGCGGGCAGATGCGGAAGATGCACCGCGTCCGCAATGTTTTTGCGCTCGCCCTCCGGCAGCGGTACCCGCTCAGTGACACTTGCAGAGAAACTGTCCGTGATGGATCCCATCTGCACGGCATCGCTGGGCGTGGCGATATCTCCGCGAATCACCCGTTCGAGCACCTCCTCAGGCGTGCCGCTGAAGGGAGGAAGCAGGGTGAGCACATTGTAAAGAATCGCTCCCAGAGAATAGATGTCCGCGCGTTGATCCACACCGTCCACATTGCCTTCGGCCTGTTCGGGCGGCATGTACTGCGGAGTTCCAAGCACGGCGCCCGTAAGCGTGTTGCTCTCGATCTGCAATTTTACACCCACCGGAATGTTCGAGTGGGAGAGCAAATCCTCCTGGCTTAGTTTGTCAGGATCCTCTTCGTCAGCACCGAGTTTTTTTGCCAGGCCCCAGTCCAGAATCAGCACCTCACCGTAGCTGCCGAGCATAATGTTGTCGGGCTTGAGGTCGCGGTGAATCACGTTTTGACTGTGCGCGAAGCGCATGCCGTCGCACACCTTGTCCAGAATGGAGAGCAGCGCGGAAAGCGGGTAGGTCCGGATGGTGTCCTCGTCCCCGGCGGCGAGCCCCTTGACCACGTCCTTAAGGGTGACGCCCTGCACGAGCTTCATGGTGTAAAAGGGCTGCCCGTGTTCATCCGCCCCGAAGGTGTGGACGGGAATGATGTTGGGATGCTCCAGCTGGCCCGTGATGCGGGCTTCGTGGATGAAACGCATCACGTCGCCCGTGGAGTCTCCGTGCAAAACCACCTTCATCGCCACCTGCCTCTGGATGGATGCGTCCTCGGCCTGCAGCACCGCCCCCATGCCGCCCCGGCCGATGAGGTGCCCGATTTTGTAGCCGCTGGCTTGAAAAGTGAGATTTTCGGGGAGTTCCTCCAGCACAATGGACTGCGCCGGCGCCAGCGAACCCTCCGTGTCCACGTTGGTGACGATCTTCCGAAGCTCCACCGACACGTTCCCGAGTTGAATCCGCTGTCCGTGCCAGATTTGAGTTTTCCCTGAAATCCGCCCGCCATTGACGGTGGTCCCGTTGAAGCTGCCTAGGTCCTCAAGAAAGAGACTGCTGAAGTTGATGGTCAGCCGCGCATGGCGCCGGGATACCATCGCGGCCTGGACACTGAGCTCGCAGCTGGCGCTGCGACCCAGAACGTAATCACCGGGACGCAAAATCCGCTTCAGGTGTTCCTGCCCTTCGCAAGTGATCAGAACTTCGGTTTCGGGGACAAGCATGGAGCCGGGCGAAGAGGTGAGTGGGAGTGGAGCTGGACCGCCGGTGCGTAAGGCCTGTTACCTTGTCTCACAACTGCGTACAATCCAACCCTCGATTTTTTAAATCAGACTTTTACACCCGCACTCTAGAAGCCCGGGAGAGGCGCAGCGGCGCGTACACTTTCTCCGACCGTTTGGAGAAATCAAAATTTGAGAGCCCGGCGGGTGCTAAAATGAAGGATTTCGTGATTTTCGCTACAAGCATTCCCCTTTGGCGGGGTATTGCACTAAGAGGGTTCACCCAAAAAACAAAACCAGCCTCCCATTTATGATCAAACGTTCGCCCCACCAACTCATCGCCTCAGCGCTTCTCGGCGTTGGGCTCCTTCTCTCAACAGAGCTTCAGGCAGCCCCGAAGAAACTGCTCGTCGTCACCACCACCTCGGGGTTCCGGCACGGGCCGGCGATCGAGGCCGCGCAGAAGGTGTTGCCAGAGCTCGCCAACGCAAGCGGCGGTGATTTCACCCTCGAATTTCTCAAGGATCTCGGGCCAAAACCCAGCCCAGGCCGTCCCCCGGAACGCGGACCGAAAATGACCGACGCCCAGTGGGAGGAGGCGGAAGCCAAATTCCGTGACGCGCTCGCCATGGCAAAAACGGAAGGGCCGAAGTGGACGGCCGAGGTGAACGAATTATTCGCTCAAAAGCTCGACCCAAAGGCGCTTTCCGGCTTTGACGGGGTGATTTTCTGCAACACTACCGGCGACCTGCCACTCCCGGACGGCGAAGGGTTCCGGGCATGGGTCCAATCCGGCAAGGCATTTATCGGGATGCATGCCGCAACCGACACCCTGAAGGCGATGCCAGCCTACACGGAGATGATCAACGGTAGTTTTGCCGGCCATCCCTGGGGCGGAGGCGGCACCTACACGTTCGCCAATCACGAACCATCGCACCCCGCGGTCGCGATGTTCCCGAACGAGTTCCAATGGAGTGACGAGATTTATCAATACACGAACTTCAACCCTGAGGCGGTGCGCGTCCTTATCAGCTTGGACATTGGAAAGTCGCAGCCCTCCGCGCCGTATCACGTGCCAGTTTCCTGGGTGCGCCAGGTTGGAAGCGGCCGTCTGTTCTACACCAATTTCGGACACAACGCCTCCTCCTGGACCAACGAGTCGTACCAGAAACACATCGTTGCCGGGATTCGCTGGGCGCTGAAACTTTCCGAAGGCCCCAGTGAGCCGAACCCAGCGGTTTCCGCGCAGCAAGCCATCAAGTCCTTCGCCGCAACCGCATCCACGGCCCTTTCCCTCGATGCAACAGCGCTTGAGAAAAAAGGTATCGCCAAGGCGGCCAAGGACCCCCAGTGGGGCATGAAATTCCGCGCTGAAGCCGACGCTTACCGCGCCCTGCCGGCGCCCAACGCGAAGAAGGATGCGACGCCAGCCGAAGTCGAGAAAGCCAAGTTGAATCAAAGCGAAATGCTCAAGAAGCTCTTGAGCCAAATTGAAGGCTAAGGAACGTTCGCGAGCACGGCGGCCGTGACTGACTTTTAACAAAAGTCGTCCGGCACTCCGGGCGGGATTTGTGGCTTAGTAGGGCTGCGTCCAAAGCATCCAAACCACTCCTCCTCCCATGAAACGTCTCGCCCTCGTCATCCTTTCCCTCGCCCTCGCATGGGCTTTCGCGCAGCCTGCACGCTGTGCCGAACCCGTCGGCGTTTTGCGCGTTCTCTTCCTCGGACACGACAGCCCGCATCACAACAGCAATGTTTACGAACCGCTGCTCGCCAACGCGCTGGAGAACGACGGAATCAAATTCGACTACTTCACCAAGACCGATTGCCTGTCCCCTGACACGCTGCAGCACTACGACGCTGTCATGCTTTACGCCAACCACGGGCGGATCACTCCTGAACAGTTCGAGGCTTTAAATTCGTTTGTTCAGAGCGGCCACGGCTTTCTGCCGATCCACTGCGCAAGCGCCTGCTTCGGGCACGAGCCGCGTTTTGCTTCGCTGGTCGGCGGCCGTTTTAAATCTCATAAAACAGGAGTATTCAAACCGGTAATTTTGACACCAAACCACCCGGTTTTTGAGGGCGTAAAGGAGTATGAAACCTGGGATGAAACCTACGTTCACAGCGACATCAATGCCAACAACCGCGAACTGCTCATGGAGCGCAGGGACGAGGGCCACGTGGAGCCTTGGACATGGACGCGCACCGAGGGCAAGGGACGCGTGTTTTATACGGCAAGCGGTCACGATGAGCGGACGTGGAAGGACCAGCAGTTCCAGCGCATGCTAAGAAACGCGATTATTTGGAGCGTGGGCGATGAGCGGAAGGTTTCCTGGGAGAAGTCCCGCGCCACGCCGAAGCCCTGACGCGCCTCAATGTCCTCTGCTGTCAATTGCGGGTTGCCTTTGCTTGTATGATTATGCACCCCGCGCAGCCGGCTGATTGGGATTTGAAGACCCCGTAAAAAGATCCGCGTCACTCGCCCAAGGATTGCCCCGTGACGCTTTGCCTCTGTATGGTTGAGGAACCAACCCCCTCATCATGCGATCCCTCACATTCAGCCTGCTTGCCATCGCCGTCTTAGCATCCCCGCTCCCCGCCCAGGTTGCCCCCTACGACGTTTTTCCACCGGCCAATCCCCCTTACTACCGGGTCCGCTACGAGGCCTCGACCAAGCCGGGCGAACTGATTTTTCCGGTCAACTACACCATCTGGATTCCCCCAGGGGCGCAGGCTGTGCGGGGCGTGATCGTCCACCAACACGGCTGCGGGGAAGGTTCCTGCAAATCAGGATTAACCGGCGCATTCGACCTGCATTGGCAGGCGCTCGCCTCAAAACATCAATGCGCCCTGCTCGCCCCGTCCTATGAGCAACCCGAAAAAGCGGACTGCCAGATGTGGTGCGATCCGCGCAACGGCTCGAGTGCTGCGTTTCAGAACGGCCTGGCCGATCTCGGTGCGCTTTCGGGCCATCCGGAGCTAGCGACCGTGCCGTGGGCCTTGTGGGGTCACAGTGGCGGGGGGCACTGGGCGGGTGGAATGGTGTTGTTGCATCCCGACAGGGTTGCTGCGGCTTGGCTGCGCTCCGGAGTGCCGCTCCTTAGCGCAAACCCCAGCCGCGCCACCATCAAGCCGCACACGATGCCCGACGCCGCGCTGAAAGTGCCGCTCATGTGCAATCCGGGTACCAAGGAAGGTGTGAGCGTTAAGGACGGGCGCTTTGCAGGCGTGTGGCCTGCAAACGAGGAATTTTTCACACAGGTTCGCGCCAAAGGGGGTTTGATCGGGGTCGCTGTCGATCCGCTCACCGCCCACGAATGCGGCAATCAACGTTACATGGCTGTCGCCTGGCTGGACGCTTGCTTGACGGACCGGTTGCCAAAGCAAAACGGCGCGCCTCTCAGGGAGATGGCGGACGGAGGCTGGCTGGCGCCGCTGCTTGGCACGGAGGCATCTGCGGCCGCAAAATTTACTGGGGACAAAAGCAAGGCTGTGTGGCTTCCCAACGCACGCATCGCAGAACTCTGGGCGCACTACGTGAAGGATACCGCCGTGGGGGACACCACGCCGCCACCGGCTCCGACCGATGTCCGTCTCAACGGCCGCGAACTCACCTGGCAGGCTCTCGCTGACCTCGAAAGCGGACTCTCGCATTTCGTGATCGAGCGCGACGGAGAAGTGATCGGTAAGGTTCCCGAGGATCAAAAGAATCCCTTCGGGCGGCCGCTCTTTCAAGGATTGCAATACAGCGACACCCCCGTCCAACCCTTGGTTAAAATGGCGTTCACAGACACCAAAGCCTCAGCTGACCGCAAGCACTCGTATCGGGTTATTGCCGTAAACACGGTGGGAATGGAGTCCGCTAAAACCGCCGCGAAAGAGTAGCGCACTCGCTCATCCATTCGTTCCATTTGTTCCATTCGCTCCACTTGTTTTACGGGTGCGACGCTGAAGCGCGAGAACTCCCGTACTACTCTGAGAAAGACGACACCCGGCAACATGCACGGACAATGCCCCATTTGCGGACGGCTTGAGACGCTCACGCGCCACCACCTCATCCCGCGAACAAGGCATCATAATCGCAAAAACAAACGCGATTTTGACAGGGACATCGTTCAGCAAACCATCGGGATCTGCCGCCCTTGTCATTCGCAGATCCACGCGATCCTGACCGAAAAAGAGCTGGAACGCGAATGGAACACCATCGAACGGCTTTGTGCGCACCCCGAGATCCGGCGCTTTGGCGAGTGGATGTCCAAAAAGCCCCGGGGCTTCAAATGCGTGACCCGCACGAGCGCGCAGAAGGGATTGCCCAAATCCCACTAAAAGGCCTCACCCGGCCATGATGGCTGGGGTGAAGGTTGCCCTTGCGGATGCAAAGCAGAGGGAGTCTGAGGCATGGGTGGAACGGTCTGGCAGGAAGACGTTTCAGAGCGCGGGTTGGTTCCGGCGATTTTTTTTGAACATTACCGACCTCTAGGCTGTCTTTTTGGGAGTCGACCTGTCTTTCTGACACCCCTTTTCCCTTACCCTCATGATCCAAGTCCGAAATCTTAAGAAAACGTTTGGCCCAAAGGTTGCCGTGAGCGGCATCAGCTTTGAGGTCAAGAAAGGCGAAGTGCTCGGCTTCCTCGGGCCAAACGGCGCAGGAAAGAGCACCACCATGCGCATGGTCACCGGTTTCATCCCGCCCACCGACGGGGAGGCGATCATCGGCGGCTTCAACATCGTCGAAAACCCCATCGAAGCGAAGCGCCTCATGGGATACCTTCCAGAAAACGCGCCGTCTTACGCGGATATGACCGTGCTGGGCTTCCTGAACTTCGCCGCAGAACTGCGGGGACTCAGTGGTGCCGCGCAGAAATCGGCGGTTGGCCGCGCAGTCGAGATGTGTTTCCTGGAGAACGTGCTTCACCAAAGTGTGGAGACGCTTTCCAAAGGCTATCGTCACCGCACCTGCTTTGCGCAGTCCATTATCCACGATCCCGAAGTGCTCATTCTCGACGAGCCCACCGATGGCTTGGATCCGAACCAGAAGCACGAGGTCCGCACCTTGATCCGCAAGATGGGCGAAACGAAGGCGATCATTTTTTCAACCCACATTCTCGAGGAGGTCGAGGCGGTTTGCTCGAGGGCGATCATCATTGATCGTGGAACCATCGTCGCGAATGGCACCCCCGCGGAGTTAAAGTGCCGCTCGGTGTCGGCGGGCGCAATCAGCCTCCGCATCGCATCTGGGAACGCCCGGGAAATCGCATCAAAGCTCGACGGCATCAGTTCCGTCGATCGCACCACCATCGTCAGTGAGTCACCTGTGGCGATCCGGGTTTTCCCAAGAAAGAACGTCTCAAACAACGATTTCGCTCGCGCACTTTCGGAGGCGGCTTTCAAGGAACAGTGGCCGCTGCTCGAACTCCACACCGAAGAAGGACGCCTCGACGAGGTCTTCCGCAACATCACCCTTCCCGACACCAAGGCTTCCAACAAGTAGACCCCAATGAAATCAATCATCACGATCGCAAAACGTGAACTCACCGGCTACTTCGCGTCTCCGGTGGCGTTCGTGTTCATCGTTATCTTCCTAATCCTCTCGGGTTTCTTCAGCTTCATGGTGGGGGGCTTCTTCGAACGCGGCCAGGCAAGCTTGGAATCGTTCTTTGCATGGCACCCTTGGCTTTACCTCTTCCTCGTCCCTGCCGTCGGCATGCGGATGTGGAGTGAGGAACGTCGCCTCGGAACCATCGAGCTGTTGCTCACGATGCCCGTCACACCGTGGCAAGCGATTGTCGGAAAGTTCATCGCCTCGTGGGCCGTGGTGGCCCTCGCGCTCGTGCTGACCTTTCCGATGTGGATCACGGTCAATTATCTGGGCAATCCCGACAACGGCGTGATCCTCGCCGGCTACGTCGGCAGCTTCCTCATGGGCGGCGCTTACCTCTCAATCACAGCGATGACATCAGCGATGACACGTAACCAAGTCGTCGCGTTCATTGTCTCGGTCGTACTCTCGCTCTTCCTGATTCTTGCCGGCTATCCGCCGGTCACAAACATGCTGGTGAGCTGGGCCAAGCCATGGATCGTGGAAGCGATTGCGTCATTCAGCGTGATGACGCATTTCGAGGGTCTACAGAAAGGGGTGCTCGATTCGCGTGACATCCTCTATTTCCTATCGGTGATCGGCTTCTCCCTCTTCTCCACAAGCGTCATCGTTCGCACACATCGCGCCGGCTAAAATTTCACCCTTCCAAAAACATGAAGAACAAAGGTCTTTCCACATGGCTTTACTCGTCGCTCGGAGTAGTGGCGATGTTTCTGATTATTGTCATCGTCAACGCGCTCGCCTCCACTCTGAGGACGCGCATTGATCTGACAGCTGAGCATGCCTACACGCTTTCCAACGGAACGCGCTCGATATTGGCGAAGCTCGACACGCCGATCCAAATCCGTTTCTACTGCACGCGCGGCGATAACCGCATGCCCGTCTTCCTCAAAACCTACGCGCAGCGGGTGGAGGATCTGCTCGGCGAATACCGCCAGGCATCCAAGGGGCAGATCGAGATCCTAAAGCTCGATCCCGTACCCGACTCCGAGGCTGAAGACTCCGCGAAACTCGACGGAATCGAAGGCCAGGCACGCATGGATGGCGAGCCGATCTACCTCGGCCTGAGCATCAGCATGCTGGATCAGAAACAGGCGCTCCCGTTCCTCGCACCAGATCGTGAACGTTTGCTTGAGTACGACATCTCGCGTGCGATTTCCCGGGTGGTAAGCAACGAGCGTCCGGTGGTCGGCGTGATGAGTTCGCTCCCGTATGCCGGCGCTCCGAGCAATCCGATGATGGCTCGCATGGGCCAGCAGGGCCAACAACCCTGGGCGATCATCAGCGAGCTCAAGCGCGACTTCACCATCAAGGACGTTCCACCGACATCCGAGGAGATACCCTCCGACGTGAAGGTTCTGCTTTTGATCCACCCAAAGGGCGTCACCGACGCTGTACAGTACGGAATCGATCAGTTCGTGCTGCGAGGCGGAAAACTCGTCGCTTTTCTGGATCCGCAAAGCGTGCTGGATCGAAGCGGAGCCGGGAATCCGATGGGGATGAGCATGGGAAGCAAATCCTCCATCGACAAACTCATGGGCGCTTGGGGCATCACCTTCGATTCCAGCAAGGTTGTAGCGGATTTGGATTTCGTTGGACGCACTAGGGAAGGACGCCAGCCCGCAGTACTTGCCTTGAATGAAAAGGCGACCAACCGCGACGACATTGTCAGCTCCGACGCTAACAATCTGTTTCTCGTTTTCGCCGGCGTATTCTCTGGCACCCCAACGGACGGATTGAAACAGACCATCCTTCTGCACAGCTCCAAAAACTCACAGCTCGTAGATCCAATGAACGCGCAGTTCGGCGGCGAGCGGATTATTAAGGACTTTACCTCCTCAAACACGGAGCACCCGCTCGCGCTCCGTTTGACGGGCAAATTCAAGACGGCCTTTCCAGGCGGCAAACCTGGCAGCGCCCCTGCAGGCGACGGCAAGGATGCCAAGCCCGCAGCTGCTGGGCTTCAGGAGTCCTCACAGGAAAGCGCTGTTCTGCTCATCGGCGACGTGGACTTCATCCAGGATCAGATCGCGGTTCAGGAGGTGATGAACCCGTTCGGCGGGCAGCGGATGGTCATGCCGGCCAACGCAAACCTCGCGTTCGCCCAAGGCGCAATCGAGCAGATGGCGGGCGACAGCAACCTTGTTGCGGTGCGCAGCCGCGCGTCGCGCGAGCGCCAGTTCACGGTCGTGAAGGAAATGCAGGCCAAGGCGGAGTCGGCGTTCCAAACCAAAATCAAGAGCCTCGAGACGAGCCTCGCCGAGGCGCAGCAGAAACTCAACGAGCTGCAGCGCAATAAGGCGGACAAGGCCGACAAGGGAGGTGGACAGCGCTTCATTCTTTCACCAGAACAACAGCGCGAAATCACCAACTTCCGCAACAAGGAGCGAGAAGTGAAGGTGCAGCTCAAGGAGGAACGCAAGAAGCTCAGAGTCGGCATCGACTCACTGGAAAACACCATCAAGTGGATCAACATCGCCCTGATGCCCGCACTGGTTGCGGCGGCTGGGGTCGGCCTCGCGATCCTCCGTCACAAACGCCGTGCAGCCCGTTAATCAAAACAGCATATCATGAAAGGAAAACAACTCGCTCTACTTCTCGCCGCCTGCCTCGTGCTCGGGGCCGTGTGGTTGAATTCTTCAAAGACAAGGCAGGCGTCCTGGGCTGAAACACCCAAGGGCGGCGGCAAGGTCCTGGAGTTCGCATTAAACGATGTCTCCAAGATTCTCATCAAAAGCCCGTCCGGTGAGCTCAATCTTGTGAAAAAAGACGATGTGTGGTCCGTTCAAGAACGCGATTACGCCGCCAATTTCGAGCAGGTCAGAGGACTCTTGCGCAAGCTTTGGGACCTTAAGACGGTTCAGGAAGTCAAAGTCGGCGCTTCTCAGTTCGCCCGTCTGGATCTCATGGAGCCGGGCAGCGGCGAGAATGCTGGTACCCTGATCCAGTTCTCCGCTGCGGACGGGAAGGATCTGGGTTCGCTGCTGCTTGGGAAAAAGCATATGCGCAAATCCGAGGGCGGAATGGACCTTGGGCTTGGCGATGACGGATTTCCCTCGGGCCGCTATGTAAAGCCAGCTGGCTCTAGCAAGGTATCGCTTATTTCGGAGACGCTAGACGAAGTGGACCCGACCGCTACAAGGTGGCTCTCGACAGATTTCATCCATCTGAGCGGCGCAAAATCAGTGGCGGTAAAAGGCGAGAATACCTGGTCGCTTTCGCGGGGCGCAGCCACGGAGGACTGGAAGCTTGCCGACGCGAAGGAGGACGAGAAGTTGGATGCTTCAAAGGTGTCTTCGCTTGGGAATATCCTTTCGTCAGCATCCATCGCAGACGTGTTGGCTGCTGACGCCAAGCACGAACCGGTCGTTACCGCCGCAATCGATACGTTCGATGGCTTCCATTACGAGGTCCAGATCGGCAAGGCGGAGTCATCCAACCGACCCGTGACGATCAAAGTGAGCGCCGAAATTGCTAAGGAGCGAACCCCCGCAGCCGATGAAAAGCCTGAGGACAAGGCGCGCCTCGACTCAGAATTCACCGCGAAGCAAACACAACTCAACGAGCAGTTGGCGAAGGAGAAGGCGTTCGAAGGCCGGGTCTACCTGGTTGCGCAGTTCCAAGTTGACGCGCTTTTGAAAGACCGCAAGGGGCTGCTATCTGAGCCGCCACCAGCACCAGCACCAGCACCGGCACCGGCACCGGCACCGGCACCGGCACCGGCACCGGCTCCCGCTCCCGCTCCCGCTCCCGCTCCGGAGCCGCCGAAGCAGCAATAATGGTCAATTCAGAGTCCTGCGGCAGGAGTACGGAGCTCGAGCTCCGTATTCATACGCACAATGCCGAGGACGCTCTTAAAAAAAGAGCGCCCCTGCGCAGGAGTTCATGGCAGGCATCAGTAATTTTGGCGCGGAGTTGTAGGTCTTCGATCACCTGAGGGAACGCCATTGAGGCGTTTCAGCGAAACTCCTGTGGGATCGGGGCCTGCTGGTTTTGATTGCTTTCCGACTCCGAGCCGATTGATCCGCAAGGGTAATTAATGATGCAGTTCTCGCGGCAGTTTGTTTTTTGTGCGGAGCACGAAGAGCGGAACTTTCAGCACGTCTCAGCCACGAAAACTATTTAGTTGTGCACGCCTCGGATGCGATCCGCTTATCGCTTCGCAGTCTCAATCCAGTCCGTAGCTCTTCATCCACCACGCCAGGCGCTCGACATCGGTTGGCTCGGGTTTTTGAAGGCGTGACTTCCAAGTCCGCTGATAATCGGAGCGCTTATCCTTTTTGATCTGTTCGAGAGGCGGCTCGGTGGCCGGATCACCATCGACTCCCCGGTCATTACTTTCAGTGATCCATCTGTCGAGCTGTTGGCGCATCGAGAGGATCTTCGCTGAATGCGCTGGATGATCAGAAACATCATGCAGACCTCCGGTGTCCGCTTGCAGGTCGTAAAACTCGAAGGCGGGCCGAGTCGGAGCAAGCCATTT
This sequence comes from Akkermansia muciniphila, assembly GCA_945906945.1. GTDB lineage: Bacteria > Verrucomicrobiota > Verrucomicrobiia > Chthoniobacterales > Chthoniobacteraceae > Chth-196. The sequence goes on along the minus strand of CAMDSZ010000006.1, from coordinate 4,210 downwards.
TGATTGCAGAGCGTCCAGTCCGCCGGAGGTGTGAAGCACGCGCAGTTGCGCCATGCCCGGATAACTCGCTTCTTTATAACCCGACCAATTAAGGCGGGGGAGATCGGTGTTGAAATTTTGCACGAGCCATGAGTCGCGCCCAATCACGGCGCGTATCCGATCCATGGCGTCCCCACAACGATCACGCGCGGCAAACAGCACGTTGCGCTCGGGGAATCCGCCTCCAAGAATCGCCCGGCCCTCCATCCATGCGGGAATTGCGAGACCAGCGAGCTTGAGCATCGATGGAGCGAGATCGATGAGGCTCACTAAACGTTCCTCGACATTTTTTGGAGCGATCCCCGGCCCGCGCACAAGCAGCGGCACCTGCAGTCCCTCGACGCTCAACCACTGCTTGCCCCACGGCATTGGACGTCCGTGATCGGCAAAGAACATGATGACCGTGTTATCGAGCACACCCTCCTCCTTCAGTTGGTTTAGAATGAGGCCCACGCGCTCATCCACAACTTCCACGCTGCGTTGGTACGCGTACCAGTCGCGGCGTGTGAGAGGCGTATCGGGATAGTTCGCTGGCAACTCGATGGACCTGAGCTTCTCCTCATCGTAGCTCGACGGGATCGGAAAAGGACGGTGCGGCTCGGTGATTTGAAACTGCGCAAAGAACGGCTGCCCGGGCTTACGCTTGCGCCAATCGTCGCCATCAAAAATCTCTGCCACATTGTGGGCAAAGTTGTAGTGCGTTTTGCCTTTTGAGATTGTCTTGCCGCTGCGTTTGGATCCGGGAGCAGCGGCGTTGGAAACAAACCAACCGGCCTCTCGAAATAGGCTTGGAAGATGACGGTAGGGCGCAGGCAATGGCTGTGGATTCTCGACATCATGTGGATGCAGGCCGGTCGTAGTCTGGTAGCACCCAAGAATAAAAGCGGAACGCGAAGCACTGCATACCGGCGCGGTTGCATAGGCGCGGGTGTAGCGGCAACCCTCCGTAGCCAGACGATCCAAGTGCGGAGTGCGAAGTTGTTTCACGCCGTACGCCGCGGTGTCCGGCGACATATCATCTGCGATGATCCACACGAAGTTTGGGCGATCAGCGGCGTACAGCGGGGACCGCGGCATCAGAAGCGCAGCTGTGATAAGTACGAGAGTGCGTAGTATGTGATTCACGGGGACTGGTTGCGGGGCAATTTGATCCGAAGCTGCGAAAGGAACGGCTGACGTTTAACACAGCGCACAAGGCACACCCAGCGTGCTCGGGAGTTATTCGGAGTGGTTGAAGAGCTTCAGGAGAAGATGGACTGCTTCTAAATGTCAAAAGTGAATGTCCGAAGTCCTCTTAGAGTAAAAAGCGGATTAAAAACAGACGGCTTCAGACGCGTGGAAGGACACCAACTGCTGCGAGACTGCGGGCGACATGCACTTTCCGGTGCGGCGCACATTCCGTTAATGCTTCGCTGCCTTGGATGTCTCGCTTTCCGCTCCGCCAACTCCCCAGACCTTTAGTTTTCCGAGCGGGCCGGATGCCGTTCCGTCACGCTGAATTTCAATCCGCAGCCGATGCGTGCCGGAGCGCAAGTCAGAGGCAATCGGGCGGCGGTGCGCGTCTTCCTTTAGGGGTTGAGGTTTGCCACCGTCGATTGAGAACACTGCTTTGGGCGCCTGCTCCTTTTCAAAGTCGTATCCCAGAAAAAGTGCGTGCCCGGTGAACTCAAACTCAATCGCATCGCCGTGCGCATCGCCTTCCCAAAACTTCTGATCAGCTGAACGCTCCCACCCCGTGTTCGCTGTCGTCTTTAGTTCCTCGTAAGCCGCAAACCGACAGCTTTCATACAAGTCGGAAATGAGTGGTACTGGAATTTCCGCCACAGGTTGTGTCGAGTCTGTTTCGGGTAGGACTGATTCCAACAGCTCTCCTAGAAGTTTGCCGGCGAAAAGGTGCCCCTCGTCTTTCGGATGAACCACGTCGGCGTACAGATCCTCCCATTGAACACGGCCACTGGTAAGTTCCGGCCATAAGGCGTCGCGAAAGCTGACCATCGGCAGTCCGTAGTGTCGCCCAAGAATCTCCTGCCACATCTGTGCGTTTTCACCGTCCTTGTGCATGAAAAAAAGTTCGATGACGGCGATATGGCCCGGGGCGCGCAGCAGTTGCCGCAGCACACCCTCGTAACTTTCCGCGAAGTCTTTTCCCGCCTGATTGTTGACGGCCCATTCTACGACCACCAGATCCGGGTTCTTCGCGAGCACGTCGTGCTGCAGGCGCATCGCGCCGTAGAAAGAATTGGTTCCGCCGATGCCTGCGTTTACAAAACTGACCTTGGAATTTGGAAAGTGGCCTTCAAACCACTTTGCAACCTGCTGGATGTAGCGGTTGGCTGGGTCTTGCGTCTGACGGCCTCCCGCCGTAATGGATCCTCCGATTGCTGCGACAGTCACTGGCTCGCCCCGGCGCGCCTTTTCAAATACGGCTCTGAGGCGGCTGGTGTCACCTTTGCTCACGAGGCCTCGGCGGACAATCGGGTCGATGGCAATAGAGCTCACGGCAGAAGCACCAATTGCAATGGGATGGAGAAAACAAGTGAGGCAGGCGAGCGTTTGGAAACCAGTTTTCATGGGTACAAATCAAGGGAAGTGTGTTTCTTCAAAAATGCACCAGTCTCGGCAAAAGCGCCCGCTCAAACGTCTGAGCTGCCAACCTCTGAGCTGCAGCCCCCCAGAAGAAGGCGAACAGCAAGTAAAAGGGGTGGGAAAAGCGAAGAGCTCTTGGCGTCTGAATCCGCGTGCTCAGGAGCCAAGCAACTCCCGGATGGGCCTGCCGTTGTCGGTGATCATCCGTGGTCGTCCGAGTGGATCAATAAATTCCGAGGACGGGTTCAATCCAAGACGGTGGAAGATGGTCGCCGCGAGGTCGGGCGGGTAAATGGGCCTGTCGGCCGGGGATCCCCCAAGGCGGTCGCTGCTGCCAATCACCTGTCCGCCCCCGATGCCTGCGCCCGCGAGCGCCACCGAGAAAACCTGTCCCCAATGATCCCGCCCGCCCGACGCGTTGATTTTTGGGGAGCGCCCGAACTCGCCCATCACCACCACCAGCGTCTCCTTGAGCAGGCCGCGTTGGTGGAGATCCTCCAGCAGGGTTGCGTAGGTGAGGTCGAACTGCGGCGCGAGCACGTCCTTGATGCGCTCGGCGTTCTTTGAGTGCGTATCCCAAAGGGGATTGCCGATGGTTGTGTCGCCGTTTTCTCGCGGCCAGTTGAGCTGGACAAGACGGACGCCCGCCTCCACGAGGCGCCGGGCGAGGAGCGCGCTTTGTCCGAATTTGTGACGGCCGTAGCGGTCGCGCGTTGCGGGTTTCTCGCGGTCGAGTTCGAAGGCCTGCCTGCTTTTCGGCGAATGAATCACCTCAAATGCCCTCTGTTGCATGCGGCCGAAATCAGCCACCAGCTGGCTATCCGCCGCCCGCACGAAATGAGCATCCAGTTGGGTGAGTAAATTTGCGCGGTCGTTCATCCGGACCTCTCCGACGCCTTCGGGCAAACTCAGCCCTTCGATGTGGATCCGCTCCTGAGTCGGATCGCAGCGCAAAAGGTGCGGGTTCCAAGTGGGCCCCATGAGGCCGCCATTCTGTCCGGGCCAAAGAATGTTGGGGTTATTGTGAATGGGTTCCGGAATGACCGCGGACTTCATTGGCGATGCGCCGCCGTCGAGCAGCGCGCCTGCAACGGCGGCAATGCTCGGCCAGTCGCTCGGATCCGGCGGCATGTTCTCCGCTTTCGAGTTGTGGCGGTATCCGGTGAGCATGAAGTAACCGCTGGTGGAATGACTGTTGATGTCTGTGGTCATTGAACGAATGACCGCCATGTGGTGGGCCATTCTCGCTGTGTGCGGGAGATGCTCGCCGAAGTGGATGCCGGGCACCGATGTCAGGATCGATCCAAAGCTTCCGCGGACCTCGAGGGGCGCATCCGGTTTTGGATCGAAGGTTTCGTGTTGGGGCGGTCCGCCGGAAAGAAAAATGAGAATGCACGCCTTGGCCTTGCCGAATGTTCCGGTTACTGCGGGGCCTTGCTCCGCAGCCATCACGGCTGGCAGTGAAACGCCGAGCGCGCCGAGGCCGCCGATGCGGAGCCATTCGCGGCGCGTGTAACGCGAGCCTGCCTGCGGGTGTCGGGGGAGTTGCATGGAGGAGAGAGTGCGCACAAATCCCTACTGGAAA
>CAMDSZ010000005.1 GCA_945906945.1 Akkermansia muciniphila | reverse complement strand
GCCGCCTTACCGCCCAGATGCGCGAAGGCTGAACACCCGCGCATCCTCACGGTTTCCTCTGCTTTTCCTTTGCTTCGAGCATGGCCTTGACCCTCGCATTTTCCTTCTCGAGCGCAGCGCCACTCACCTGCAGCGGCTCGAAATAAGGCTCCGCAACCACCACCTCGCCCCTCGGGATCTCGCGCCAGCGCAGATTCTTGAACCAAACATCCTGTCCATGGTCCTGAAGCGAAATCTGCCCCGTGCGCCCCGTCAAGTCACCGCCCCGCGCGGCAAGCAACTGGACATACCACTCCCACTTAGCGTCCGCGTAATCGAACGACAACACCCGCTCACCGTTGAGCCAGTGCTCGATCACCGTCCCTTTGCAAAGAATCCGTGCGGTGTTCCATTCGCCCACCGGCCGCGTCGCGTCCTTGGACGGAGCCATGCAGAAAAAAAGCGCCGCCGCCGACTGCCTCGCATTTTCGCCATACGCACTTCCGCGATTGTCCAGCACTTGATATTCCACCTGCCCCGGACGGTAGTACACGCCGCTGTTGCATCCTTGGGACACTTTCCACTCAAAGCGCAACTCGAAGTCATCTGGCACCGTCGCAGCCGAGTATTTAAGCGAACCTCCAGCTGACTTCCGATAAAACGCGCCATCCTCGATACTCCAGTTTCCCGACTGCTCCCAGCCCGAGAAGCTCTTGCCGTCGAAGAGTGGCGAAAACTCCGATTCAGGTTTGGTGAAGCGCGCGAGCGGGCGGCTGATCAGCATCTTCAGCTTGGATTTTGGTCCCGTCAGCTCCTTTGCCAGAACATCCGCCTCCGTAAACCGGGCGAGCAGAATCTCCCCGTCGGGGGACCGGTTCCGATCGTACGAAATGTAAATAGTCCCGTCCGGCGCCTGAAATCCGTCGGGGTAGGAAACCCCTTTTCGCTCATCCAAGACGAGGCCGCCCTGCCATGTCTTTCCATCGTCATCCGAAAGCCACGCACTGAGCTGAACTCGTCCCTGATGCGAGTCGATCTGGTCCCCGTGCTTCACAAACAGCAAGCGTCCGGAAAGCAATCGCCTTACAAAGAACCGTGCATTCGGCTGGCGCATTCCTTCCGGTTCAGCCGCCTCCGTCCAATTCCGCCCACCATCCGTTGAGACCGATTCCATAATCCCCTGCCCCGTCCGGGCGAGCATCCACAGAGACCCGTCCTTGCGCTCTACAATCATATGTTCCTGCCAGTCAGGATTCGGGAAAGTGGCCACTCCACGACGCTCCCAAGTCTTTCCCTGGTTTGCAGAAACAAACACGTTGGCGCCACGCACCGGGTCCAATTCGGAAAAGCATCCCTTGAAGGCACCAAAGCCGCCCCGTTGATCCAGCGAGATGGGCAGCATCCATTCCCCGTTTGAGAGAACCGTCGGCTTATTCAGCGTCACCCCATGCCATATTCGCTTTGGAGCGGACCATGCCGGCGAATCCGCATCCGGATTTTCGCAAACGGTCGCCCAAACCCCAGCGCGCCCGTCGAACATGTCCATCGATTGATCAAAGATGAGCCACAGCTTACCAAGCGGATCCGTCCACAAGTTCCCGACCAGAATGCTGCGCTCGCGCGGCAGCTCCTTCGAATGCGAATCAACCACCAGACGCGGCTTTGACCATGTCTGGCCGTCGTCATCCGAGGTTGCCAGGACGAAGTAAGCTTGCGGACTGTCCCCACCGGCCACCCAGCAAGCCCACAACCGTCCGCCCGGTGTACGCTCGATCCCGATCGTCATTCCATAATCCAAGTTCTCGTAGTCATACCTTGGAAGAGGCGACGTGTTTAAAACAGGGGGCACAAGCGCGTGCTCCGCGATCTTTTCCATCTCCGCGATTCGAGCGGCCCGTTGCTCCGGGGTTTCCGGCTTCTGTTCGCTTCCAGATCTTAATTTCACCTCTAATCCCTCCCCAAAAACGGCGAAGGCGAGTTTCTTGAAGGCAACGCGATCTCCCGGGTTCAAATGCCTGCGCCAAGTCGAGACCCGATTGATTTCACCAGGGAAAAGCTGGAACTCGGGCGGGCCGGTTTTCACGAACCCGGCTTTCTCGAGAGCCGCGCTCTGGTTAGCCTCATGCGGCTTGCTGAGGGTCATCACAGAAAGCTCACCGGGTTTTGTGCAGTCGAGCTCATATCCGCCGATGCTTGTGCGCAGAAAAGAGCGTCCCAGCAAAAACTCGGGCGCCTCGGTGAGGGTGTAGTCGCGGTCTGCGAAAAGCCTGACTCCCTTGCGCATCACCGCGGGCTCTTCGGCCGGAGCGGGCCAAGTGATGCGTTGTTTCCCCGATTGAGTCTCGAACCGGCCTGACTCTTCGAGTTTGCCGAACATAATCCGGTCCGTCGTGCCTCCATGATCACTTTGGGTGACCACAAGCCAGACCACACCCTCGTGCTCATGGAAGCTCGGATATTGAAAGGATTGCGGCGTTTCAAACCGGTATTTGCGCTCCCAGTTTTTACCGTCTCGTGAAATATCGATGTTGAAAACGCTCCGATTCGAGCCGCCGATTTTGGTATTCTCCTGCCAGCCGAGATAGTACGCGCCGCCAAACTTCTCGAAAATCGGCTTTGAATTGAGCCCGCCGCTCACAAACGGCATCTCACGGCCTACGGTCCATTGCTTCCCGTCCTTGCTTGTCGTGAAGTGGTAATTCCCAAGGTCATTGCGGCAGATTGCCATCCAGCTTCCGTCTGGAAGCCGGTTCACCGCAGACTCGCTCAACTGCGCTTCCTCAGGCTCGTTATAGTGGCCCACGATTTCGAACGTTTCGAAATCACCGTGCAGAATCGCAAGGGCATTTTGTTTGCCTGGAAAGTTGTTAATGGCGATGTAGCGCTTCCCGTCAAACTGCTTGAACGAGTCAAAAATGTAGAGGCCATGCTTCTGCGCGGGCCTCTTAAATCCGAGTGCTGCCGCATCGGCATGAAAGTAACGCGGCTGCATGTCAAAGACACCCGCTGCAGTCTTGAGCATCGCTTTGTGAATGCGTTTCTCGAAGCTCTCGGTCTTCAGATCAAAATCGCGATACCACATCTGCGCCTCGCGCTTGTTGCCATCCTCACTCGCGAAGTAGCACCTCAAGGTAGACGCGTCTTTTTGCAGAATGCGCGGCACAAAGCACGCACCGACAGGCAGAGTCTCATTCTCAAAAACCTCCTCTGATTTCGCTAAAGGAATCACTTTCTCCACCGCCTGCGTCTTTAAATCCACGATGGAAAGCACGCAGTACTCGGCCTTCCCCGCACCGTGCCCCGGCTGAATATCGTTGTCGTGCTCGACGATGTAGGCCCGCCCCCCGATGCACACAAACTCTGCGTCATGCGCTCCTTTAACATGTGGCGCGGTGACCCTGCTCAGCCGCTGCATCACCATATCGCCCGCAAGCGCCGCATCCCATCCGGATGACACCAGCTTTGGATGGTCGATCCGATTGATCACCTGCTTCAAGCTCACTGCACCCGACACATTTTTTCCGCCGAGCGCATCCTGCTCCTTAAACTTCGCCAGCAAAATATCGCCGTCACCCTGCCGGTCACGGTCATATGTGATCCAGATCAGGCCGTCCTTATCCTGCACTCCGTCGGGATACGAAACGCCCGCCCGCTCATCGAGCAGCAGACCGTCGCACCACGTGATGCCGTCATCGGTGGAAACCCGCGCGGTGAGATTGTTGCGGCCTTTGAAGTTAAAATGATTCACGAGCAGCAGGTTTCCAGACGCCAGCCTCCGGATGAAGAAGCGCGAACCAGGACTTGGGATGGTGCTAGCCCTTCCCTCGCTCCAGGTGCGCCCTTTGTCGGAGGAATGACTCTCCCAGAGGACACCGCTGCTGGTGCGTATGAGCATCCACAGGCGACCATCCTTGAGTTCGACGATCATGTTTTCGAGGGCCCATGGCCTTGATTTCACGGCGCCATGAAGAGTCCAGGTCCTGCCTTCGTCGCCTGAAATACCCACGCCATGCAGCGTGGGTTCCTGCTGGTCGTTGTAACCGGTGCTCCAAGCTGGTATCCGCTTCTGCGCGAGAGTCACCGGCATCAACCACTCCCCTGAAGATAGCACCGTTACCTTGTTCATGCGAAATGCGAAGGGCACGTCATAGCCCACCCTGAACTCCTGACCAAACACAGGCGTCTGCGCATCAGGTTGGTCGCAAATACGCGCCCAGATGTCGTGCTGGGCTGTGTCCTTGTTTCCGCGATTAAAAATGTACCAAAGTCTTCCCTTCGGATCGATCCACACCGTCGGGTCGTAGCATCGAGTCCCGTCCTTCGGTTCGCCCATCGCCTGCGGGACGGTGAAGGTCTTCGCCCCGTCATCACTCCAGGACAAAAGCACGGTGTTTTCGGGCGCAGGCTCCTTCGGCCCGCCGGTGAACCAAGAAGCGAACACCCTGCCCCTCGCGGTGCGCTCCAATCCGGGGATCCCCTGCCATGACCGGTTCGCAATTATTTCCTTGATTTGCGTGCTCCCTGAGTTGGCCGGAAGGGCAAGGGGGAGAAAATAAAGAAAGCACGCAAGGGCAAGCGCCCAGCAAGGGGAGACTCGTTTCATAAACGATTATAAAAATGACAGGCGCTCTGAACGGATGACAACATTCACCTAGGTGTTATGTTAACGCCATGCCAGACCAGCGCCCCACCCTCCACGACGTAGCCAGGATGGTCGGACTCTCGACCATGACCGTCTCCCGGGCGCTGCGCGGCGCCCCAAAAGTCGCTCCGTCCACGAGGGACATCGTAGTCGGTGCCGCGCAAAAGCTGGGATACAAGCCCGACCCGCATCTCGCACGTCTGATGGAGGCCGTGCGCAGCCAAAAGACGAGCGTTGTAAGAGCCACCATTGCAGTGATCCGTGAACACGTTCCACAGGACGGTTTGCTCGGTCCCTCATATCAATACGTGCCCGTGGAAGACATCCGCCGCCGGGCGCAAGGTTACGGATACGAAGTTGAGGAATTTTTTCTCGGTAAAGACAGGCTCACGCCAAAGCGCCTCCAAGAGATGCTACATGCGCGCGGCACAGAAGCAGTGATCGTCTCCCCTCAAAGCATGCAGCTTCCCTGCGCCCAAATTGACTACTCGCCGTTTGCCGTCGTTACATTTGGAAATGCCATGCAGCAGCCTGCTTTGCACATGTGCGCTGGCAACATGACAGTGGGCATCCAAATCGCGGCCGAACAACTCAGCGCACGGGGCTATCGCCGAATTGGTGTGGCGGTGACCCAGTGGATTGTAACGCGTTCACAGTTCGGCTACAGCGGCGGTCTCTTCCACTGGCAGCACGGCCTGCCCGCGAGGAATCGCGTGCCGCTACTCCTCTTCCCGAGCAATGAAATCAGCAAGGGACGCGAAGCATTCACCCAGTGGTTGAACAAATACCGGCCCGATGCACTCATCACATTCGACACCCACGTTCCAGATTGGCTCCGCGCACTGGGCTACCGTATTCCGGAGGACATCGGATTTGTCGTTCACGATTGGACGCCAAGGATGGAAACGTTTGCCGGCATCTACCAACGTCGCGATCAACTTGCGGCTGCAGCGGTGGACCTCGTGGTCTCCCAGCTCTCGCTACGAGAGCAGGGAGTGCCCGAGGTACCGCGTCATATCATGATTCCACCTCAATGGGTCGAGGGACCGAGCATTCGCGCATCGAGGAGCTGAGGCTCCAGCGTGAAGTCCACCAAACTAGAAAATCCCGGGCACCGCCCATCCTTATATGCATCTGGCTCCACTCCACCTCCGCACTCACCGCAATTGTCCAGCTGATGCAGACTTCTTTGGAGTTTGCACGGAGTGAGAGCTCCCGATCATCCATTCTTTGCGCAGCACAACGTATTTCATCCACTCTCAGCATTATCGCTCCAGACAGGAAACTGCGTACCGATGCAGGAAATACCAACCACATGAAAGCCGCCCTCGGTTACCGAGTCCTAGTGTTGAGCGGCCTGCTGCTTCTAGCGGGCACAATCATCCCGTACCTCATATGGGGCTCCGCGCTTGAGGCAACTTTTACCGTCAACGGGGCGCGAGATTGGATGGCGCGCTTTGGAGCGGGCGCGGGACTCGCCGGTATCGGCCTCTTGGTGGCGGACCTCGCATTGCCCATCCCAAGTACACTCGTTATGTCCGCACTCGGGCTGACATTTGGCACGTTCCTCGGAGGCCTCTACGCAGCCTCGGGGACTGCGCTCGCGGGAATCGTTGCGTACGTCCTCAGCCGCTGGCTGGGCCGCCCGATCGCTCTCCATCTGGCCGGAGAGGATGGTCTGCGCGTGGGCGAAAGCCTCTTTGCTAAAGGCGGCCCTTTTCTTGTCGCTGGATCCCGCTGCTTGCCGATCCTACCCGAGGCGATCGCGTGTCTTGCAGGGCTGAATCGGATGCCTTTCCAGCCCTTCTTTTTTTCACTGCTTTGCGGCAGCGTGCCGACAGGTTTTCTCTTCGCAGCAATCGGAGCTCTGGGCCAGGACGAGCCGTCCTACGCGCTTGCCCTGAGCGTGCTCATGCCGGTGGCGCTTTGGCTTGCGTCCCGTACCCTGTTGAAGCGCTGAGTCCCTTTGCAGCGCGAACTCTTTTTACAGGGCAAGTCGCAATGAAGTGTGAGTGGCGATATTCTCTCCACCTGGTTCTTGGAACTCGCAAAAAAAGTCCGTGCGGCAGAAAGTCACGCTAGCGGGATGCCGCAGCCAAATTTGAGTCTTTTTCGCGCCTCCCCCTCACCCGCGCTTCCTCCGCCCTTTTGTCCATGCCCAATCATAGTCTTCCCGTCTGGCAGTTGCAGCCGCAGATCGTCAAAACCCTGACGTTGGGCAACCAGCTTGTACTTATTGCCGCCACGGGTTCTGGCAAGACCACCCAGGTGCCCCAGATGCTTTTGGATGCGGGGATCGCGGGCAACAAGCGGATTGTCATCATGCAGCCTCGAAGAGTCGCGGCACGAACCGTTGCGAGCCGCGTTGCATCGGAGCGGGGATGCCGGATTGGTGGTGAGGTTGGCTATCAGGTGCGATTCGAAGAGCAGCTTTCAGAGGCATCACGCCTCTGCTTTGTGACCGAGGGAATCTTTTTAAGGTGGCTCCAAAACAACGGCGAGTTGCACGGGGTGGGTGTCGTAGTGTTTGATGAATTTCACGAAAGAAATCTGCTTAGTGACGTGGCACTCGCTCTCGTAAAGAGACTGCAGCGGAGTAGTCGACCCGATTTGAAAATCATCGTGATGTCCGCGACATTGGATGCCCAACCAGTCGCACGCTTTCTCACATCCAACAGTGAAGCGCCGGCTCCAATTTTGGTTTCCGACGGGCGCGCGTTCCCAGTGTCCATTCGCTGGGCTGAGCATACGGATCAGCGGCCCGCGGCTGAACGCGCAGCAGAAGCGGTTGAGCGTATCGTGCATGGGGGCGATCGCGGGGATGTGTTGGTTTTCATGCCGGGCGTGGCTGAAATCCAATCCACTTTAAATGCCCTTCGCGCGATGCGTTTTGGGGACGACTGCCTACTCCTTGCGTTGCATGGGAACCTTTCTCCTGAAGAACAGGACCAACCATTCGCCAAAACGCACCGTCGTAAAATTATTGTTTCAACCAACGTCGCCGAGACCAGTGTGACCATTGACGGCGTCTGCCATGTAGTCGACGCGGGACTGGCACGAATCGCGCGTTACGATGCCGAGCGAGGCGTGCAGACTTTGGCCTGCGAAGAAATCAGCCGCGCAAGCGCCGATCAACGCGCGGGCCGTGCAGGGCGGACAGCGCCAGGCACCTGCTGGCGCCTTTGGACCGAGGGCAACCATCTCTTGCGAGAGGATAAAAACACGCCGGAAATTCAGCGCGCGGACCTCGCTGAGACCATATTGCTGCTTCATTCGCTCGGGGTGCGGCAGGCAGCGGGATTCGACTGGCTGGACAGGCCGGAGCCTGAGTCTGTGGAGCGGGCTGAAGCGTTGTTAGCTCTGCTCGGGGCACTGAGCGACGGCATGCTCACCCCGGTTGGACGCACGATGCTGCGACTGCCGATGCACCCGCGCTACGCTCGCATGTTGGTGGAGGCAGCCAGGCTGGGCTGCGTTCCAACCGCTGCGCATTGCGCCGCACTGGTGAGCGGACGCGATCTACTGCTGAGGCAAAGCGGCGAGCAAAACCAAGGGCCACCTGCTCGCGAGCGCTTCGAAGAGGACACCGAGAGCGACTTCCACACGCTGCTGCGGGCACAAGAATTTGCCAGGGACTGCCACTTCGACCTGCACACCTGCCAGCAGGCGGGAATCCACGCTCAAACCGCACGGCAGGTTGATGAGACCTTTCGCCAACTGCTTCAGATCGCTGCAAAAGAGCAGCTGTTTGACGGAAAAGAAGTCGCGGCGCACAAAAAAACTTGCGGTCAAACTGGCAGCGAGTCCCTCGCGAAATGTGTGCTCGCGGGATTCATTGACCAACTCGCGGTCCGGACAGCCGAAGGCTCGCTGTCATGTGTTTTGAGCGAGGGACGCACTGGCGCGCTTGTTCGCGAAAGCGTGGTGGAGGCTCCACTACTTGTGATTAGCTCAATCCGCGAAGTGGATGCGCGCGGCGGCCGGACGCTCTTACTAAGTCTCGCCACGGCGGTGCGGCAGGAATGGATCTCAGAAATTTTTCCTCAGCATTTGAATACCACCGTTGAACATGTATTCAACCGCACGCATAAACGGGTGGCCGCAGTGCTTCAGGAGCGCTGTCTTGGACTGCTCATCTCAGAAAAACAACAGAGAGTGATTGATGGGGACGCCTCAGGGCGCACGCTTGCAGAAGCATTTTCCAAAGGATGCTTTGATCTGCCAAACCTTGGCCACGAGCAGAAACAGTTTGTCTCGCGCGTGAACTTGTTGTGCGCTGCGCTGCCTGAGCTTGATTTTCCTGCATTTGACGCGGCAGCTCTAGAGGCCGCGCTGACGCGAGCGTTCAAAGGTCTTACCTTGCTCAAGGAGGCGCGTGAGGTAGATCTGCGAAAGCATTTCAAGCGCCACCTCGCTCCCGAACAATTGGAGTGGCTCGATGAGCTTTTGCCTCTGTCCATCCAGTGGCTGGGAGGGCGCACCCTCAAACTGAGCTATCCCGAAAGAGCCCCCAACGCTGAGCCCGCCTGGCCGGAGGCGCAGGTAAAGCTCTCCGAGTGCTGGGCGCTCAAACAACAACCCACGCTGGGCGAGGGCAAGGTTCCCGTGCGGCTCTACTTGATGCTGCCCGATGGCAAGCGGTTGGACGACACCACGGACTTTCCTGCATGGCGTGAAACACATTACCCCAAAAAACGCGCGGCCATCCGGGCAAAGTACTCGGGACTTCTCTGGCCATGATTGAACAAAGCAATCCCACCCGCCGCTGATGTTCTTCGTCGCTTGTAGCAGAGTCTCGTCCGTAACCTGTGGAATCTTTCGGGGTTTAAAAGGCGAGCTTCAGAAAACTGTCCTTACAATGTTTCTCAGATTTTCCAGATCAGCCGCGCTTTTTCTCTTTGTTGCTGCAGTCGGATCCAATGCCGAAGAGCGGCCGAACGTCCTGATGATTGTCGCTGACGACCTCGGTTGGTCCGATGTGGGCTGGCATCGGGGGCTTGCCAAGACACCGCGGATGGATGCGCTTGTCGGCGAGGGAGTCGAGCTGGATCGCCATTATGTGCAGCCGGTCTGCACACCGACGCGAACGGCTCTGATGAGCGGGCGTTATCCAGGCCGTTTTGGGCCGCATCCACTGGCACCATCAAACCTGCGCGCGATGCCGCTGGGCACCTGTACGGTTGCATCCGCGCTGCAATCAAAAGGCTACTTCACCGCCATGGCGGGCAAATGGCATCTAGGAGGGCTGTCCGAGTGGGGCCCAAACCAGTACGGTTTCATGAAAAGCTACGGAAGCCTTACCGGTGCTGCAGACCCTTGGACGCACAAATACCGGCAAGGCCCCCTGGAGGACACTTGGCACCGAGATGCGCAGCGCATCGATGAGGAGGGCAACGCGACCGAGTTGGTTGCGGCGGAAGCGATGCGCTTTATCGGCGAAAAGCGCGAACCTTGGTTTGTTTACGTTCCCTTTCATGCGGTCCACACCCCGGTTGATGCTCCAGCGGAATACAAGAAACTCTACGAAGGCGTGGTTTTTGATAAGGATCCGGAGCGGCAGGATTCCCGTCTAAGGCTTGCTGCAATGGTGAGCCAACTGGATGCGAAGATTGGCCAGCTGGTGGACACTTTGGAGCAGACGGGCCAGCGTCAGAATACGTTGATCATTTTTACCAGTGACAACGGCGGAATCGAATCGCTCAAAAATGCGTACGTCGGCAACGTGGCGCATTCGCCGCTCAACAGCGAAAACGACCCGTTACGCGGTCAAAAGGCGACACTTTACGAGGGCGGAACCCGCGTGTGCGCGTTTGTGAACTGGCCTGCAAAGCTTAAGCCTCGTAAACACACCGCGCCGATACATGCCGTGGACTGGTTTCCTACAATCGCCTCGCTTGCCGGGTTCGAGCCGAAGGAAGATCTACATTGGGACGGATTAAACCAGTGGCCCGCGCTCAGCGGAACCGCCCCGGCGGACACGGAGCGTGCGATTTACATCGCAATGAAGAATGGCCAGAGCTTGCACCAGGGTGAGTGGAAACTCATCCGCACCGGAAAATCCACCGAGCTGTTTCATCTCTCAGAGGATCCCTACGAAAAGCAGGAGTGCGCAAAAGAGCAACCTACCGTAGCTTCGCGGATGCTTCGCGCACTTGATGCACATCTGAGCCTGGACAACCCCACCCTTCCTGAGGATCTGAAGGGACATCATCCCTAGCTCGGGGATAGGCGTAGCGGGCTGCTGCCCCCGGGCAAGATTCGCCTCATCCATTTCCGATGCATCAAGCTTGTAGACAACGGCTTTGATGGCACTGTAATTTCACCCATCACTGCTTTTACTCGCATCCCAACAGGGGCTCGAGACCCTGCTAAAACCGGAAATTCAATCCCACCAGTGAGTAATGGAAGCGGCTAAAGGTGTAGACTGTGTCGCTATCGGCTCCACCATCCAGAATCCGGTAGCCGATCCTAACGGAGAGATTGTCTGTTGCGTGCCATTGCACCGCGGCGGAAGCATCAATGGCATGGCCCTGCGGAGCGCCCAGCGCGTCACCCTCTGAGAGAAGACTGAAAGGTCTCGAGAAACGCCAAAGTAAACGATAGTTCAGCAACGGGACAAAGCCGGTATTGGAATCGCTCGCGGATCTGCCCCCTTGACTAAGGGCAACTTCAGCGTCCCGGATCTTGGCTGTAAGCCCCAGTCCGAAAACACAACGCTCGGTGTGGATGAAATTGTACCGGTAGGTCAGCCGATAGGAATCAAACCGAAACGCCCCAGTGGTTGCGGTTCCGGGCGCGAAATCTGTGCCTGCAAAACGCACCGCTCGATTGAATTGGCCCCGAAAGTCCATTTCCAATGGAGCGTAGAGCAGCGAGAAGTCGTGTTTTGGCGAGGGATGCCAGGTGAGCCGCCCGCGGAAGAATGCACGCGGATCGTCAGCTCCCAGGTCCTTGGAGAGTGAAAAGAAACTGCCTCCATTGTTCGGAATACGCACATCGGACTTTGAGTTCCAAACCGCTCCGGATTCCAAGTCGAGGTCGAACTGGGGAGCGGAAACTGCGGAGGATACAGAAAGCAAAAGCAGCAACGCTACAAATGAAGACGCACGTGAAGTCATAAGCCCATCCTGTTGCAAACTTTCCAGCAGTACAACCTTTCATAACAGGCAAACACTGGTTGTGTGTCGGAAACCGCTCGCTCGATGGGCACTTCAATACAGCCCCGTCGCAAGTGGAGCTGGATGATTTTGAAGTGTCACCTAAACTTCCCGCCTCGCCACTCATGAGGAAACTCGATCGTGTCATCGTTCCCGAAATTCTGGATTCACTGGATCCTTCGGATCCGCGCGCGATGAGGAGTCGCACGGATCTGCGCTTGATCGACCTTTTCCTCGGTAACTCTCGTTGGATTGTGGACCAGCTTAAAAAGCAAGAGCCTGTCCCAGCACGCGTTCTCGAACTCGGGGCAGGCGAAGGCGAACTTTGTCGCAGAATCAATGCTTCGCTACCCTCTTCCAGCATCACGGGTCTAGACTTAATCGAGCGTCCCGCACACTTATCGCCAGACATCGATTGGATCAGTGGAGATTTCTTCGACACTCTGCCAGCGACAAACGCTGACACTTGTGTTGGAAGCCTCATTCTGCACCATTTTTCAGATCGTGCCCTGCGTGAACTCGGATCCCGTGTAAAATCGTTTCGCTGCTTAGCATTCTGCGAGCCCCTCCGTGGGCGCGCGCCGCTCTTTCTCTCCCAAGTGTCTTCCGTATTCATGGGGGAGGTCACACAACACGACATGCCCGTAAGTATACGGGCGGGATTCCGGCTAGGTGAACTCCCCGCGCTGCTCGGATTGGACTCGGGCGTTTGGAAAATCAATGAATCATCCCTCTGGCGCGGATCGCTCAGGTTGCTAGTCTCGCGCCGTTGAAACACTCAATCACCATCGCGGGTGGAGGACTGGCTGGGCTATCGCTTGCTATCGGGCTGCAGTCGCGCGGCGTCTCCGTCACGCTCCACGAAGCCTCTACCTACCCGCGACATCGCGTATGCGGAGAGTTTATCAGCGGCGTGAGCAACGAAACGCTCGAATCGCTCGGCATCGGCAATTGCCTCAGCGAAGCTACAAATTTGCAAAGCGCGTCATGGAGCGACGCGTCTGGCAGACTTGCCGAAATGAACGCTCCGGGACACGGGATCTCCCGCTGGAAGTTGGATGATATCCTACAAAAGCAATTCACAGCTTTGGGGGGCACTCTCGTGACAAACTCCCGCATCGCATCGGCTCCCGGCGTCATCTGGGCTGCGGGCCGCCCACGGCAGCCATCGGACTGGCTCGGGTTGAAGTGCCATGCGCGCAATCTCGAACTCTCACATGATCTCGAGATGTTCACCTCGCCGGACGGTTACGTCGGTCTCGCAAAAATTGAGGACGGGAAGGTCAACATTTGCGGTCTATTCACCAATCGACCTAGCTCTGGCGCAAAGGGCGCCGGCCTTCTCATTTCAGTGCTTCGGCGGGCGTCCCTCCATCTCCTTGCTGACCGTCTCGAGAGCGCAGAACTAGCAGAGTCGAGTTTCTGCGGAGTCGCGGGATTTAAGCCAGGTTTTCAACGCGGCCCTACCTTTAGCATTGGCGACGCAGCCAGCATGATTCCTCCCTTCACCGGCAATGGGATGAGCATGGCGTTTCAGTCTGCCGAATGCGCGCTGCAACCTGCACTCGACTACGCTTCGGGCCGCATACCATGGCGCGAAGCGGGAGAAATATCGACAGCAGCCCAGGCTATCCGCTTTAGACGCCGCATGACGGCCGCAGGACTGCTGCATCACTGCCTGACGAACCGAACGGGACTGAAGCTCATCGGCGCGCTCGCCCGCCGCAGATTTCTGCCATTTCAGACCCTTCTCAATCTGGTCCGCTAATGTACCTCCAATCCCTTGCCACCGCATTTCCTCCCCACTCCTTCTCACAGGCGGACTGCTTGCAAATACTCAACAAATCAGGAGCGCTTAATCAACTACGAGGACGCTCAAGGGATTTGCTCCACAAGGTTCTCGCGGGCGATTCCGGAATCGAAGCAAGGCGATTTTGTGATCCGGAGTTGCAGAACACCTTCCAATGGAATGCAGGCGAACTACACCGGTATTTTGAAAAGCACGCGCCAAGACTCGCGTCAGATGCCATTCTCAAGGCCTGCGAATCGGCCTCGCTTAAGCCCTCCAGTATCGACGCTCTCCTTATCTGCACTTGCACCGGATACCTTTGTCCGGGCTTGAGCAGCTACGTTTCGGAAATTCTCGGGCTTCAGCCCAATGCCTTTCTGCAGGATCTGCTTGGCCTGGGCTGTGGGGCCGCCCTACCGCTTCTCGAGACAGCGCGCGGCATTCTTGCGGCAGAACCGCAGGCCACGATCGCGACGGTGGCGGTGGAAATCTCCTCCGCCGCCTTTTACTTGGACGATGAACCCGGCGTGCTCATCAGCCTGTGCCTCTTTGGCGATGGCGCAGCGGCTGCGATCTGGAAAGGCAAAAACCAAGGGGAACAATTCCGCTTTCAAAATTTCCGGACTATCCACAAGCCGGAGCACAGGGAGAAAATCCGCTTCGTAAACTCCGACGGGCGACTCAAAAACCAGCTGCATCGCGATGTTCCTGGGCTCGCAGCCAAAACCGTTTCTGAACTATTCGAAATGAAATCGGCGAACCCGGACCGCCTGATCGCGCACACCGGCGGCCGCGATGTCGTGGATGCGATCGAGCAAGCGATCCCCGCCTACCGGCTGACCGAAACGCGCGCGGTCCTCCGCAAATTCGGAAACATCAGCAGCCCTAGCGTGCTAGCTGCGCTTGAGGAATCACTCGAGAACTTCCCGGAGAGCGACACCCTCTGGCTCACCGCTTTTGGCGCCGGATTTTCCGCCCACTGCGGCGAGCTCAAGCGTGAATGATGCCCAACACCCACTCGCGGGAGCAAAGACGAAGGGCGCACCACCCGAAGCGCCTACTTGCTATGCTGCCATTTGTTTAAAAGTTCTGTGAGAACGAACCATGGTTTTGCGAGTAGGATTTAAATGATTACGTTTACTGTAGACGCTAAGGTCCCATCGTTTAGTATGCGCGTCGAGACTCAGCTTCTGGAATTTCACAGTTTTGAGAAGATTCTCATCGTTCTTCAATCTTCTGCCGGTCCTTCATAAACAAAATCCTGCCGACGCTTACTTTACGGTCTGCCCTGCGTGTCGGCTTTTTTCTTGGTGTCGTGGGATGGAAGTCTTTGGTCCTTATTCGATGCAAATTTATTGTAAGGTTTTATTGTGAGTCGCCGGCCGCCTTTAAAGCGGATTGCTTTTCTCGGTGACTATGTTCCCCGTCTCTGCGGAATTGCGACCTTCACTCGTGATTTGTGCGAAGCAATCAGCAAAGCAGCACCCGAAGCCGAATGTTATGTCGGTGCAGTAAATGACCGAGAGGAAGGCTACGAGTATCCGCCGAGAGTTCGGTTTGAGCTTTTAGAAAAGGACGTCGACTCTTACCGGCGCGCGGCAGACCTTCTGAACTTCAACAACGTCGGGATCCTCTGTGTGCAGCACGAGTTTGGCATTTACGGCGGACCGGCGGGGAGTCATCTCCTCGCGCTGCTCAAAGAGGTCCGTATGCCGGTGATCACGACTCTGCACACTATTTTGGGCGAACCCAATACAGCCCAGCGGAGGGTGATGGATGAGCTCACTCGCCGAAGCGACAGACTCGTGGTGATGGCGCATAAGGGTGCTGCAATTCTCCGTGAGGTCTATGCGGTGCCCGATGGTAAGGTGGACATCATCCCCCACGGCATTCAAGACATGCCGATCACAAATTCGGCGGACTCAAAGACCCAATTCGGGGTGGCTGGGCGTACCGTGCTGCTCACCTTCGGGCTCATCGGCCCGGGTAAGGGGATCGAGAATGTCATCCAATCACTGCCCCAGATCGTGCGCAATTATCCGAAGGTGGTTTACATCGTGCTCGGAGCGACACATCCACATTTGCTCGCCCGCGAGGGCGAACGCTACCGGCTTAGCTTGGAGTGGCTCGCTGAAGAACTCGGAGTAAAAGAGCACGTTATTTTCTACAACCGCTTTGTCACAGCAGAGGATCTGCAGGAGTTCATCGCAGCCAGCGATATTTATTTAACCCCTTACTTAAATCAGGCCCAAATCACGTCCGGCACGCTTGCCCAAGTCTTTGGCGCTGGCAAAGCGGTGGTGTCGACGCCTTACTGGCACGCGCAGGAACTGCTTAGAGACGGGCGTGGCACGCTGGTGCCTTTCGCAAGCCCGCCGGATATTGCTAGAGCAGTGTGCAACTACCTCGACCATCCCGACCTAATGCAGCGCACACAGGAGACTGCCTGGCACGCAGGGCGCGAGATGATCTGGCCGGCAGTGGCCTCACGCTACTTGCAGAGCTTCAGCAATGCTTGCGCTCATCACCAGGTTCTTCCGCGCACGGCCTTCGCCGGATTGGCGGCGGCAGATCGAGACCACGAGCTGCCCACTTTAAAGCTCGAGCATCTCGAGCGCATGACTGACAGCACGGGCATCTTCCAGCACGCGCTCTTCACGGTACCAGACTTTCACCACGGCTACTGCACCGACGACAACGCACGAGCATTCATACTCTGTTGTCTGCGCGATAACCTCGGAGGACATCCGCCTAACGAGAGTCTGAATCGACTGTCTTCCACCTATCTTGCATTTCTAGCTAACGCGTTAAACCGAGACACCGGCGGTTTCCGTAATTTCATGAGCTTTGAGCGCCGCTGGCTGGAGGCCATTGGCAGCGAGGACAGCCATGGCCGCGCACTTTGGGCGCTGGGCACCGGAAAATCTCATGCACTCCACAGTGGTCAGCAGGGCCTCTGCACGCAATTGTTTGACATCGGTTTGGGTAAGGTAGACGCGTTCAACTCACCTCGAGCATGGGCCTTCGCCCTTCTTGGGATTCATGAGTATCTGCGAGCTTTTACTGAGAATGAACGCGCCACCGCCACCCGCAAAACGCTGACCCTGCGTCTTAAACAGCTTTGGAAAAACTACGCGACCACTGACTGGCCTTGGTTTGAATCCAGCGCCACCTATGACAACGCCCGCTTGTCACAAGCTCTACTGCTGAGCGGACAGGCCATGGAAGATGCTGAGGCGCTGGAAATCGGCTTAAAGTCACTGAGCTGGCTTGTCTCCATTCAGAAAACCCCCAACGGCTGTTTCCGTCCGATTGGAAGTGCAGGCTTTTACGTGAGAGAGGGAGCCCGTGCGCACTTTGACCAACAACCGGTCGAGGCACAGGCCATGGTCTCGGCCTGCCTTAGCGCCTATCAAGTGACTTCGGATCCGGCCTGGTCCCGCGAGGCAAGACGCGCATTTGACTGGTTCCTCGGGCGTAACGATCTGGCACTCCCCCTCTACGACCCCGCCACCGGTGGCTGCGCCGATGGCCTGCATCACGATCGCCTCAACGAAAATCAGGGCGCCGAATCCACCCTCGCCTTCCACATCGCTCTGGCGGAAATGACCTTTGCCACGCACCCCCTTACGCTTCCCACATGAGCTGCCTAAATCTCACCCGCCACCAAATCATCCTCCAACCAGAGAGCGCAAGGGTGATCATCCGCCCGTTCATCCCTTCGAGCGCCCGCAGTATCGCGGCAATCATAGGCCGCACACTTGCCCTCACCGAGGATGAGGTGGAAATGGAGATCCGGGCCGTGCGCGCTGACTTCGATGGTCGCCATTTTGACATTGAGCCGACTTTGTTAGAGCACTTCGCCCGCGTACAATCGGACATATTCACGCAACGTCCGCTTAGCCGCTCGCGCCAATTGCTCATCGGCGCTCTTTTCTCCGGCGAATACTCTCTGGAATCCGCTGCACTGTTCAATCCCTCCATCGTACCCCACCCCGATCAAAGCAACGTCCCTGCGGGCGGACTACGCTTTATCATGAGCCTCCGCGCCACCGGTGAAGGGCATATATCGTCTATCGAGTTTCGGGAGGGGTTGCTCTCTCCGAACGGGGGCATCTCCTTCACCCCCGTCTCGCGATACGTGAGCCTGCCTGAAGTCCTGCCAAACCCCAGCTATCGCAAAAAACGCTTCCTGATCAAACTGCACGAAATGGGATTCGACAACGAATGCACAACCTCCGTCATGGGCACTCTCGGCGTTGATTTCACCCGCAGCGACCTCTCCGGCAGCGTAGCCCGGGCGCGTCGGGAAAGTCTTCCTCTCTCTCATGAAACCCGCCGCACACTTGAGTGTATTCAATGGCTGGCCGATTCGAATTACGAACTGCGTTTCGCTGAAAAACTCGCGCTCAGCGAACGAATCCTATTCCCAGTGAGTCAGAATGAAAGCAACGGTATCGAGGATGCTCGTTTCGTGCGCTTCGTGGAAGACGATGGAAGCATTCTCTACTATGCGACCTACACGGCATACAATGGCCGCGCGATCCTTCCTCAGCTCATTGAGACGCAGGACTTCCTTCACTTTCGCGTTCTCACATTGAACGGCACTGCAGTTCAAAATAAAGGCATGGCCCTCTTTCCTCGCCGCATTGGAGGGCGTTACGCCATGCTCTCGCGTCAGGACGATGAAAATCTCTTCGTCATGTTCTCCGACAATCCCCACCACTGGAGCGACCCAAATCTGATACTTCGCCCCGCCGAAGCTTGGGAGTCCGTGAAGATAGGCAACTGCGGTTCTCCAATCGAAACTGCAGCAGGATGGCTCGTCATCACCCACGGCGTCGGCCCGATGCGCAAATATTGCATTGGCGCCGCACTGCTTGATCTCGAAGATCCCACTCGAGTAATCGGGCGCCTGCGTGAGCCATTACTCTGTCCCGAAGGCAGCGAACGCGAGGGTTACGTTCCCAACGTCGTCTACAGCTGCGGTTCACTCATCCACGGCGATCAGCTCATTCTGCCCTATGCCATGAGCGACAAAGCTAC
Organism: Akkermansia muciniphila; assembly: GCA_945906945.1. Classification (GTDB taxonomy): domain Bacteria; phylum Verrucomicrobiota; class Verrucomicrobiia; order Chthoniobacterales; family Chthoniobacteraceae; genus Chth-196. The sequence goes on along the minus strand of CAMDSZ010000005.1, from coordinate 19,595 downwards.
CGCGATCGTTAGTCTACCGCTGGAAGGTTTGCTGGCACAGCTGACTGCAGCCTAAAGCATCACTTCGATGCGCAGACATCAGTGCGCGTCTTTGTGGAACTCCGGCCTGAGACCCCGCGCCAACTTGCCATCCAATCTGTAAAAGTCGGCACACACCCTTCCTCCACATATCGCCTGAGATTCCATCTATGGCGCAGAAAGAATCGTAGAATAGCCCTACAAGACCATCAGACGGAGCGCGCACCGCTTCCATTGCCAGAGACGTCAACACCGCAGAGTTGCAATCCAACGAGCACCGTCGTCACACGACGGTGGCAAACACACCCCCTCCCTCCTCAATGCTGCGGACAAAACAGTTGCTCCACCCCAGCAAGCAGGAGCGCACGCCTCGCACTCCCTCTAAACCTGCTCGTGGAAAAGAGAATTCCCTTTCGGTTGCAATCTCTGCGAGTTCTCAGCAGCCACATCACGCCTGCCGTGTCCAGATACTCACTTTCCGCAGCATCCAAAAACACAGACGCCGGCTGCTTTGCCATCCCTCGACTAACGGTGCGAACCCAACGCGACAGGCCCGATACAGAACACTCCGCAGGCATCCGCAATACAAGCCGCTCTCCATCGAAATACATTCCCCCCAGTGTCCTCCCGCTTCTCAACTCCCCGACCCTCGATCGAGCCTCCGCCTCGCTCCCTCGCAGCTCTAGATAGCCCGCTAACCGCGCCTCCACTAACAGTTGCCGCAGCTTCGGAGTAGCGCCATGCAGTACCAAACGACCACCCCTTCGGCGCAAATGGGCGGCAACACCAACAATACGCCCGAGATCGTCGCTACTGAGCCAGTCGCGATCCGCAATTGAAACCTCAATCACCTGTCCGCGACCGAGTAAGCCGCTCTCACACAAACCAAAGTCTAACTTAGACTCCTGCAGCCAACATAGACGGGGAGCGTGCCAGTACATCCGCCGAAGCCGCTTCAATGTACTGACCAGAAAAAGCAAATTGCTGGCGTACCTACGAAACAATCGACGCGGGTCACTACCAAGGCGCCACAGCCACTCGAGTCCCCACTTCTGCATAAACGAAGGCGCCCGTTTTTGAACCCCAGCGATAAAGTCAAAGGTGGCACCCACCCCCACGGCTAACGGAATACCCCAGGAACGAAAATGCAGGTTAATGAACTTCTCCTGCTTGGGAGCACCGAATGCCACCAACAGTAAGTCTGGCTTCGCCAACCGCAGACGGCGCAGAATCTCACCGTGATTCATATCAAGCAAACCCGTCACCGGAGGCGCGTAGGTTCCGCAAATCTTCAGACCAGGATTGCGGATCTTCAACACTGCGGCGGTCTTCTCTGCGACGCCATCTGCGCCCCCTAGCAAAAAAACTCTCAAGCCTTCGTCGGCACACGCGCCAGCCAGCATTGGCACCAAATCACTCCCCGTCACCCGCTGCCTGAGGCGCGGCCCGAACAAGCCGGACGTACGCACCAACGGGTCGCCATCGGCGGTCACCAGATCAGCCTCCAGGAGTATCCGCTGCATCTCGGGATCACGACGAGCCTGCATGACAAAATCCAAATTGACGGTCGCCATGTACGAAGGCGGACCGCTTTTCATTCGAGACACCGCCCAGCTGACAGCCTCGCCGAACGTTACATCGTGGAATCGATGCCCGAATACTACTACCGACTTTGGGTCAAAGTTTGGCGCATGCATAATCACCAAGGCAAAATCACCGAAGTACGGACCCCTTTCTCAACATCCTGCCTTCTAAGCATCCCATCGACGCGAATGCGGGCAATCCTGCGTGCCTTCGCGCTCGCCTTTGATGCCCGGGCGAGCCCCTCAGCAAACGGCAGAATTGGTGATGTGTCGGGCTGTAACGCGAACGCATAACTGCCAATCAATGTACCAAGCATCACGCCCAACTTGTCGGGCTCCTCCTCCGGACGCCGGACCCGCTTAGCCAGCTCAAAATCAACCCGGGACAATCCCCCGCACGGTCGCACCACAAAGTTTGGCATGCGGTGGTCTTCATCAATGATATTCGACTCCAACAGCTCGCGAGTGGACCGGATCAACTCATCCTGAATCGGCTCGAGCGCTTTATCACCATGCTCGCGCCTTACTCGCTTCACATGCTCAGTCAGATCACCGCATCGTCCCAAGTCCTCAAGCACGAGCGCCTCTGTATAATTGCCACAGTCCGCCCTCAGTTTAAAATACCCAAGCGCCTCCGGCACCTGGGCGCCGCGAACGCGCAGCCGACGCAGCGCCCTGTATTCGCGCCATCCAGAGTTTGTCCGCGTTGCGCGCCTCAGCCAGCCACGGATACCCCGCCTGTTCCAAAGCTTCAGCACCAACTCCTTCCCACCCGGCCCTCTCGCCCGTGCCACGAGCACATCCTTCGGCCTCTCCTTGAGCACCTCGACAGGAACCGCCCCTTCACAAACTCGCTCCGCAAACAACCGAAGTGAATCATCAAGCTTAGGTCCCCGTATGAACCGGCGTATCATTGAGAGACTGCAGACAAGCGGAACTAAGGCTAGCCCGATGCGACTCGCAGAACCCGCCACATCCGAAACTCGCGCTTCAAACTCAGTGCAAACAAACACCGAAAAAACTCCATACCCAATCACCGGCAAACTTGCAGACAGTCCCTGGCGCATAAACTCAATTCGACGGTCCTGGACCGCTCCCAACAACACTAAATGCGAAACCAACACACATAGTGACATTCCCACAACAAAGCCGCCGAATCCGCCGCAATGAAATCCTGCATACCCGCAGGCAGGCGAAAACCCTGCCACCACACCAGGAAGCAAAAGCGACTTAGCTTTCCCGAGCGCGAGTGGAATTCGGTCCACACTGGCACTCAGAATCCATACCCAGATGTAAAGGGCCAGCCACTGAGACATCCGTCCAGCTGGCTCAAATCGCAGTTCGTAAAACATTCCAAAGAATACCGGCGCGATTAGTGAGAAACCGATGCACACGACGCCAGCTACGCGCAGCAATGCCGCCCTATACTCCAGTGCAAGCTCCATCAACCTTGCAGGATTACTCTGTGCGCCCGCAAGAATTGGAAATATCACTCCGCTTGAAAGACGGCTTACTATGTTCATCGCGACCCGTGCGAACACCATCGCCAAAGAATAAAGCCCCAGCTCCTCAATCGATATCAGCCGGGCCAACGCAATCCGATCACCCTGCTGCGCCACAAACGCAACAGCGGAACTCAGAAGCGTCCACATTCCAAAATTGCACAGCTGTTTTACTACAACTCCATCCCACCCAAGTTTATCCGCTTCCAATGGATTTAGAGCGTGACTAAGCCCGCAACGAACAAGGCTTGCAGCGATTCCACCAGCAACAACCGACCACGCATCTCGCGAGCAGTACGTTGCCCATACAAGCGTTACTGCAAGGCAAACTAATTGGGGCACCAGCTGAAGCCAGACGGTGCTGCCAAACTCCAGTCGCTTGTTCAGTACCGACATCGAGGTGGAATTAAAGCCCGCGATCAAAATGGAAACCGCTGCCACAGGCAAGATCGCCTCTAGTTCCGCACACCGCGCATCCTGTACTGCAAAGAACGCAGCCACAGGCCGGGCTGTAAAAACGCTTAAACTCCAAATCAAAGCGCATCTCAAGATCTGTACAGTCCACGCGGTTCGCAAGAATCCCGTGTCCTGCCCCCTCGGGCTTTGAACGATATTTGCGCTCACACCCAGATCGGTGAGCATCTCCATGCCCTGTATGAGCGCGTTCACAAGCGCCATCAATCCGAATGCTTCGGGCATAAGCAACCGGGCCAAGAGTACGCTAGACGCAAGACGGATAAGCTGGGACGCCCCATAGACCCCAACCGTATAAACAGTGCCAGTAAATGCTGCACCGCGAGTCCCCCGCGAAAGATCTTCCACTATTCCTCCCCTCAGTTCATCCGCCAGTTCATCCACTCGTAGCCCTGCAAACCTCTCCTCAAGGCCCTTCATTCAACGAAGGGCCAAGCGATCAGAGCCAACGCAACCATAAACCAAATTTGAAATCCTCAAACGACACCCATCACCGCATGAGGTGTAGTAAGCACTGCCCCAACAATCACAGCCACCCTTCAAGCCACTACATCTCCGCGCTATTTCGATTTACCCGTCCACGCTCAAATCTTCCAAAAACAGAGTTCACAGCAAGCGGACCCCATTCTCAGGTTCTTTCACGCTTATCGTTCCCTGACTCAATACTCGTTCCCCACGCGAATGCCGGATGTACAAACCGGTGATCCCCCCTGCAGAAAGCAGCATGGCTGGGTTGAACATATCGTTAAAGAGATTGTCTATCATGAACAGACCGAGCAGTACCGACAAAGGGGCAATCGAGGCAACCGCCGTCTGCCTCCACATGCTGGCTGGAAAAGTCTTAAGAAACAGAATCTGCGGCAGAAGCAAAGTGAGCGTCAGCGTTGAGAGCCCAAAAAGACCATTCTGACCAAACGCCACAATCCACAATCCGTCGGGGACAGATACCGCAACACCGCTCGCATTAAAAATAAACGATCTTTTCCATCCTGCCCAACCAAACACAGGACGCAGAAGAGCTTTCTCGATCAGCACATTCTCATTCTTGATCCGGAACGCGAGTGATTCAGAGCGCTCCTCATTAGAAATAGTGAGCGACGCTGCAATGAGGTTCTCAGCGTCCCACCAACCGCTCCCTCGCGCAAGCATGTACAAGGACGGCACCGTGCACACAATCACGATAGGCAACATCATCCGGAACCGCGCTACAAAAGGAATCATGACGCCACCAAGAATCATCAGCACGAGTGCACCGAAAGACTTGCACAACACCAGCGTTAGAATGAGCACGCCCACCACAAGCCCAGTTGAGATCCCTCCCCAGGGCATTTTGCCAGGGATTGAACGCGCCTGCCACAAGCGTAGCCCAGCCACTGCGCCGCTCGCCATCCACATCCCACACATCAGCCCGTGCTTCATGAACACCATCGGGCGCCAACCACCGCTTCGTTTTGTTTGGCCAAAATTTCCCGGATGCCACCCGTAGACGATCTTGTGAAGCCGCGGACTTATCGCGAACTCAGTCCAGCAAAACGGAATATACGCAACTGCACCCACAAACAGACCGATGCACAGCTCCCGAAGTGCCGCTGTGTTATCAAAATACACCCTCCCAATGTAATAGGGAATTCCCCACGCAACCACGTTCGCGAGCATCGCGGAACCACCGTCATAGACGCCAAGATTGTTTGTCACCGATGAACACATCGAAGCGAAACACCAAAGCGCGACCGGCAAATCACAGATGTGCGGCGAAAATCTTCGGAATGCCTCGCGGTCGTGCACCGCAGCCCCGAGCAAGACACCGTAGCTTGCTGCACTGATTTTATCGTAGGTCGGCAGCGCAGGGAGGTGGTACCCGTAAAGCGGAAGAAACATCCACGCTAATAAAAATCCACACAACGCAGCGCGGTGCCCCGGACGAATCCTACCAAACATCCAAACTGCGAATGGCAGCCAGCCAAACATCATCAACGGCACCATTAGGGTCAGATGCATAAAATCAGCGATCGCCCAATCGACAACCCAAGCAAATCCAGCCCATTCTTTCCCCTATGCGAGTGAGTATCGGCATTTTTGCGCACAACGAGCAAGGGCACATCGGGCGCCTACTCGAATCCCTCAACTCACAGGACCTTCTCAAAATCACTGCGGAGCGCGGAGACTTTTTGGAAGTCATTACCCTTGCAAACGGCTGCCGGGATGCAACCGCGCACGAAGCCGAGCAGGCGTGCGGTTTTATCCGGCGCGTCCACCCCCTCAATTTGTGCCCGGACCGAGGTGATTGCGGAGTCAGGCAAGAGCAATGCATGGAACATGTATGTTCATCGTTTCTCAGACACTCTTGCGGATTTCTTTATCTTTATGGATGCGGATATCACCTTAGTGGGTGCGAGCAGCCTGCGACTGCTTGTAGATGCGCTTATCCATAATCCGGACGCAAAAGTGTCGGTAGACGTGATCCTGAAGGACATCGCCTTTAAGCAACACCAGTCCCTCACAGACCGGCTATCGCTCGCCGCCACCGAACTCAACCAAGCGGGGCCCGCGAAATTAGCGGGCTCTCTTTACTGTGGGCGCGCCTCAGTCCTTCGCGAGATCTGGATGCCGAGAGGATTACTAGTGGAAGATGGATTCTTAAAAGCGATGGTCGCAACGCAGAGTTTTACCAGCTGCGAGAACCCACACGCACTTATTCAAGTTCAAGGTGCAGCGCACACCTTTGAAGCTGTGACGAGTCCACGGTCGGTCTTTAAACACGAAGTAAGACTGCTTGTCGGCACATGGATGAATATCGTGTTATTTGCACACCTGCGAAACATCGGTTCAGGACGCATCAAACCTGTCGGGGCACTTATTTGTGAATGGAACGACAAAAAGCCAGATTGGTTTCCTTCCTTGCTGGCAAACGGACACAATCATCGCGAGTTTTGGCTTTTTACTTACAACGTGATCACCCTCCCGATCAGGCAGGCGCTCCGATTAAAACTGCCGCAATTCTTGCTCAAACTGCCTGTCGCTCTTTTTCGCTCTGCATTTACTACTGCAGCGCTGGTTTCGGCGAGTGGTCTCATTAGAAACCGCATTTACCATTGGTGAAATAGTTCGATACCAAGCACCACAATATCGTCATAGAAAGACCATCAACACCTGTTTGACCGCAGTCTGGCAAGCCGGCGCCGGAATCTTTTGGCAAGACTCGACACAGCCACAATACCGTTTTGAATCCTGCGCTGGACCCCTATCCGCTGCGGTTTTTGCGCAAAGTTCAGCAGTGCGGTCATGGCGCCGATCGGACGCCTACGTATTTCATTCAAGACACCAACCAGGTCATGAAACATCGTCACGCCTGCCTTTGCCACAACCACCGCCATATCAGCATGCATCATCATGAATCGGGTGAAGGGCTCGACTGAAATCGGGTCAGCATCAATCAAGATCAAATCAAACGATTCACGTGCATCCCGGATTCGGCTTCCCAACTCTATCGCTGCGCCGGAACGTGAGCTCGGAATACGCTCAACGCGAATTTTTTTGTTGGCTTCGACTGTCGAGTGCCTGGGCGCGACGTGACTTTCCGATTCAGTAACCGAGGTTTGGAGCAAAAGAATTTGATCGCTATAGTCTGAAAGCGCGATCGCAAGGTGATAAGCCACAAAGCTGGTCCCCGCACCTGAATGGACTCCTGTCAGAAGGATCACACTGCCCGTTTTTGCAGATCGCTCGAGTTCAACTCGGGAGGCCAGAGAGCGAAAGGATCGCAGCACCTCCCCTGCGAGCGAGTCTGAAGCCACAACTCCATGCAGCGGTGCCCCGTTTAATGATGGCACCGGATCCGGTGCTTCCCCACCCAGCGCAGCTTGAATATCTGGACGAGAACGCAGCCGTGTATCAAAAAACTCAAAACCGAGACAACAAAGCAAAGCGCAACCATAAGCCAGTCCAAGTCCTCCCGCCAAAGCATTCACTTTGGTGCTGGAAGCCGGCACGGTCGGGTTTGAGGCACGACTGTCGACAGCTAGCTTCACGGAAGCCTTGGCCTCGAGCTGACAGTCATCAATCCGGTTGTTGATTGCAGTCAGGCGCTCCCTCAGCTCCCTGATTGAGTATGCGACGCTGGATGCATTAAATATCGCCTCCGAGGTCGCCGAGGCCTCTGCTGTTGCCGCTGATAAAATAGAACCGAGTTCCAGGGCACGAGATGTTGCAGAGCCTAGTCCGCTTTCGGCGCGGAGCACCTCACTTTCGAGATCGTATGCGCGCTTCTGCTCTAAATTACGCATCGTGGCCTCGTTTACCGTCACCTTATACTCGTCAAGATAGCGGTTCATCGCGGCCATCCGCTCCTCCACGTACTTCCGATCTTGATTCCCGGGCGTGAGGCCGTCAACGGTGACGCGCATCTGCTGCAGTTGTTCGTATGTGTATTGCTCGATGCGATTGATTCCGAAGTTATCAGCGACTCGCTCGTCGGCGTAGGGCTGCAAGCTCAGTTTTTGTATCGTACTGCGGTCCGAGTGCGCTTTCGCAAGTGCTGCCTGACGCGCAATACGCTCCGCATCTGCCTCTAAAAATAGTTTTTGGATTTGATCAACCTTGTTTAGATGGACTGTGTAGTTTTCGTGTAGAAAAGCGCGGTTCGCCATCCCCTCGGCGTGAGCAAGCAGCCTGCGATGCTCGTGTTCGATACGCTCAACCACGCGTGCACGCTCGCTCTGAAGATATTCAATGCGTTTCTCGTTTTGCCGTTCGCGTTCGAGATGGAGTCTCCCGATGAATCCGTCCACAACTGCGTTGACTGCATCGCCAAGAAAGCGGGGTTCATCTGATTCAAGTTTGAGGTTAATGAGATGAGAGCGCGGCACTTCTTGTATGACCAAGCGTTTTAACAACTGTACGGCCTGGCTGATCGCAGATGCTTGCGGGTTACAAAAGTTAGGCCGGGCCTTTTCGGGTAATGTGTTGAGCGCTTCGGATATTCCCGCGACGCTTTTCATCCGCCCGATTTGTGTTCGAGTGTAGTCTCCGATGTCGCCCGGAATCAGATCGCGCTCCTTTCCGTTGATCGCGATCTCTTTGGTGGCATCTACTAGAAGCACGGCAGATGCGCTATACTTTGGCTTCACGACAGCCAGGCAAACGGGAATCGTGGCAAATGACAGAATTATCCCAAGGCCGAGCAAGATCGCCGCGCGCCTGCTCAGAGCAGCGCTCAGATCGAATGGTTTTCGCCGTGCTCTTTGGGGTTGTTGAAGATTTTCACTTACCTCACTCACTTGCCTGAAGACCCCGCCGACGTGGGCGATGCCCCGGTGCCGACAAATCCCTCCTGCCCCCAGAGCTTGCGCCGAAGCTCCGCCAGGGCGCCTGTGCTTTCTGCTGTACGCAACGCAAAATCAACAACCTGCATCGAGGGGAGAAGGCGCGTGATGAAGTAGTTGATCTTCGATGCCCCCGATTCCCCCACATAAACAATGTCGCCATCCTTGAGGGTGTAGTTTTTCCGCATATCACCCTTTGTGAGAATCTCCCTGAGATCTATCTGCTCGACCATACCGCGTCCCTGCACCTGTCGGGCGATTATTACTTTTGAAACATCCGCCTCTCGGCTGGGTCCCCCCCGGCTCATTACAGCGTCGAGCACTGTCTGAGATGAGCGCAGCACGTGTACCCCAGGCTGGACAACCTGTCCCATCACATAGGCTAGCTGGTCCTCACTCTGTGGAATAAAAATCACGTCACCGTTTTGCAGCTTGGCGTTGAGCGCCATGTTGCCGTTTTCGAGCAGATCCCTAAGGTCCACCCAAACTACCATCTCGCTCCCCCGCACGATCATGCAGCGGCTCAGGAACGACTTCCCGGTATCAACAGGAAGCCCACCTGCGAGGGAAAGAGCCTCCAGTAGGGAACCGCGCCCGTTGAACGGTACCGCGCCTGGGTTGGCCACGCGTCCCAGCACGAAGACTCTGTTGTTCGCAAAAAGCTTCATCACCAGCGTCACTTCAGGGTCCTCGTAATGCTGCTTCAGCGTGTGAGTCAGCTCATGCGTAACATTTTTGAGCGAACGCCCTCCCACATTTACTACTCCCGCCCGCGGCAGTGCTACCTCGCCATCCGGCGATACAACAATTTCCTCCCGGGAAATTTCCGGGCGGCCTCTCACGATAAATGCAAACTTGTCCCCCGGACCGAGGCGGTATTCCTGCTCGGCCGATGCCCCGAAGGCTTCCACCTGCTTGACGCTGGCGTAGGCCAGCGAGGGCGCCGCCTTTGCCGCTGCAAATTCCTCACGAGGTAAGACCCGCGACTCCCGCGAAAAGGACGTCTTCCGACCGTTGCTCGCATACACCCCAACCTTGGGCGAGATGCACCCATTCATGAGCGCCCCAAAGCAAACTACAAGCACGGGAGCCCGGTTTTTCATCGCAGAGAACCCCATACGGCGCTTTTGAAATGCGTCAGTCGTGCTTGGGCGTCCAAGCGCAGCGTTGCCGCTCGTTTGCCTCGCAAAAGGCAATCCCTCTGGTAGGCCCTTAAAAAGCTGCGGAAAGCTGCGTCCTCGTACCGCTCAACCCTCCTCCACCAACTGCGTAAATAGCCTAGCAGCATCGCAAATCCCCCCAGGCAGACAGGCTTCTGGCCAATACGGTAGATTGCACTTACAAGCATGTACACGAAGCCGGTGCCCATGAAGTACTGCCCGTACCCGTGCCGCATTCGCCCGCGCAAAAGCCCCCTCTCACTACTGCCCATCGCACGAAGATGTAAAAACCGCAACTCCTCCTCATCCCAGCTTGCAACAATCCATCCCAACATCCTAGCCCTGTGGCAGTCTATTCCGTCCCACATCACCCCCCGCACGAACCCTCCGATCTGACGGAAGCATTCGGTTCGATAAAACTTTGTCATTCCCACGGACATTTCATCGCCGCACTTTTCCTCGACCAATGTATTGCCAACCCTGCAGTAGGGTTTCCCACTGCAGGAGCCCAGACGAGAATCCTCGGTCATCCGATCCACAAGAGTTTCGAAATAGCGCTCTGGGATTTCCACGTCCAAATCAAACTTACAAAGATACTCGAAGCGATCGAGCTCCACGCACTGGAGCCCCTGCTCAAACGCCTCGACCACTCCGGGGCCCACAGAGCGGATGCCACGATCCACCCTTTTGATGACTCGAAGCCACGGCAACTGCATCGAATATTCCTCAAGCAACTCACCGCTCCCATCAGTGGACCCATCATCCACAATAATCCAAGCCGACGGTAACAGGGTTTGCCTAAGGACGGACTCTACACTACGCCGTATGAACTCTGCTTCATCACGACAAGGCGAAATCAGCACGTAATGATCGCAACGCTCAACGAAATCCACATTCACGCAACAACCTCCCGTTCGCCTTGGAACACATCCAGCAACCTGTGTCCATTAAGCCTTGTCGAAAACTCGGAGGACACCGCCTCCTTACCACCGCAACAAATCCGCGCCCTCAGCGAAGAGTCCCATATCAATCCTTCGATCGCGCGAGCAAGCTCCTTCACATCCGCCGGCGCAATTAACCGCCCTGACACACCATCTTCGATCAATTCCCGTATCGCAGGAAAATCCGAACTCACACACGGCACTCCAACAGCCATTGCTTCCATCAATACGACGGGTATTCCATCCCGATCTCCGTCATCGGCGATCACACATGGAAGAACAAACACCGAGGCCCCGCGCATCAGAGCCGTAACCTCTGAGTGTATGAGCGCTCCTTTCCATTCGATCCGACCGGAGACCCCACAATGAACAGCAAGCTTTTGAAGGCTATTCAGCTCCGGACCATCACCTGCGACCACAGCCCTGAATCGCCGACCCGCGCAGTGCAAACGCGCCAACGCTTGAACAAGAAGGTGCACCCCCTTCTTGGGTACTAGTCTAGCAACAGTCAGAATCAGCGGCAGAGCTTCCCCTTCAGGAATCGCTGCTTGTCGCGCATCCGAACCTGCAGACTGCGTCTCGGTGTCAACGCCACATCGAACCAGCGGGTACTGCGCAACAGGACGAGCATGGATCCGCTGGTACACTTCTCGGTGCCAGCGGCTGATGCAAACCACTTGAGCAGCCCGCGACAGCTTTTGCTTCAAAAGCGAGCCATCTCGAAATACATCCGCCCCGTGCCCGGTAAAGCTGAACGGTATGCAGGACTGCATTGCGGCGTACATCGCTACTGTGGCGGGCGCATGCGCCAAGTGGCAGTGTATCCGACTTACCCCTAGCCCACGGATCCGGCGCGAAAGCGAAATTCCTCCCGCCGCCTGAATCAGGATTTTAAAGATGGATACACCCTGCTTATTCTCCTCCCAAAACCCATCCCTGAAAGCAGCTAAAAAGGTGCGCGCGGTAAGCTTAAGATTAAATACCGCCTCGGAGAATACGTCGGCAATCAAGCGGGCAAACGAGCCGTACACGACTATCGACTCTGCCGCCATTTTTTCCAACTCCGGCTCGCCAAGTCCGGATTCAGGCTGCCTTAAGGAGGCCGTTAAAATGCGCACCCCATGACTACGCAAGGCCACAACCTCACGGTACACAAACGTCTCTGAGCGGCAGGGAAGGCGCGATGCAACGTACAAAATAGAGGAGGACTTTGGCATGATTGCTTACACACAGAGGGATCACCTGCGTTTCACAACACGGGCCGGTATTCCGACCACTGTCGCGCCGTCAGGGACGTCCCGAACCACAACAGCCATCGCACCGATTTTCGCGCGATTCCCGATTCTTACACCGCCGAGCACCTGCGCATAAGCCCCGAACTCGACGTCATCACCCACGATCGGTACGCCTCCCCCCGGGTGGCGATTCCCGAGAGTAACCCCCTGTCTCAATGTACAATTGCTACCGATCTGCACATCGTCGTGGATAAAGATGCTGCCAAAGTGATGAATCCGCAGGCCCGCTCCAATTCGCACATCCTTTGAAAAACTACAGCCGGTAAGTGTCTCCATAATTCTAAAAGCAAGCCAGTAGATGGGTTCAACAACGCGGCGCGCGATGCCATACGGCATTGTATTCATCGCATGTCCGACTCGATACAGTGCGATCGCCCAAATTGACTGTTCGCGAAGGAACGCGTGCTGAGGGTATCGCTTTAGATCTAATCGAAGCGTGTCTAGCCAGTTCATACCTTGTATTCAATTAAGCGCGCCGGTGTGTGCATCCATTGGTCTCTATGCCACAGCAACTGCCCGATGCGCTGCGGCCACTTGGCGATCTGCACAAACACTGAGTAAACCAATACATCATGAAAAGACCCGCGAGCGCGGCTACGCCACGCCGTCCTCACGCATTGAAGCGCCTGAGCAAGCGTCCCGATTACTATCGCCGTGCCCACAACATGCGCCCATTCACTGGAAGTCTTCGCACGCTCATGAATGTAGCTCAGAGCACCAATCAAAAGTACAAACATACACCAACCGTCACACCATAGCTTAGCGCTCCTGGTTAATTCTCGAAAAGGCACCTCACTGATCGGAAGCTTCTTGGTGAGCTTTGACACGACCTCTATCGCGCCATACCCACATCGAGTCATTCGTCGCCACCACGCCTTGAAAGTGAGAAGAGCAGCATCATGCCGCGTCATATTGTCGGGAAGTCTATAGATCACACCACCGAGCTTCCGAATGCGCGCACAAAGGTCGGGTTCTTCGCCGGCAATTAACAAAGCGTCAAACATTCCTACCTGCTTAAAAACATCAACGCGAATTAACGCATCGCCTCCGCACGAGTGCGCTCGCCCGACAGGCGTATTCCATTCAATATCGCACAGCATATTGTAAACCGAAGCCCTCGGAAACTTTTCCCGCCTTCTCCCACAAACAACCGCTGCGTCCGGATGCAACTTTACCCATGCACATGCAGTTTGCACCCAGCCCTCTTCCAATTCGCAGTCCCCGTCAATAAACTGCACCAACTGAATCGAAGTGTTCATCTTTAGCAGATGCGTGAAGCCTGCATTTCGTGCGCGCGCCATCGTGAACGGTGCAGATAGGTCCAGTCGCAAAACATCGACGCCCATACTCGACGCTAATGCCACACTTCCGTCAGTCGATCCTGAATCCACATACACGATCGCCTGCGCTTGTCTGCAGATTGAAAGCAAACAGCGCCTCAAGCGTTCACCCTCATTCCGCGCAATCACCACGATGCCCACCGTTTTTCCCGCCTCATCCATTGCACACCACCTTCTTCACAAATGCTGCATACTCCCCGGACACAGTTTCCCACGAATAAGTGCGCGCTAGTGGATTCAAGCTGGAGTGGGGTGACCGCCGCGATAAAAGCGCGCACCGCAAAGCCGAAGTCACCTGCCAATGCTGTGTAGTGTCAACCAGCCAGGCATCAGGCCCACACATGCCCGGCCCTTTGGATGCTAGGTCAGATTCGAAGCAGTCGCCCGATGAACCCGGGCGCCGGCGAGCGAAAATCCAGCGCGTTAGTTCGGTGTGATGCGCCACCACAGGCAACCCCGCCGCGAGGGCCTCGACGTAAATATTGCCAAACGACTCATCCACACTCATGTGAAGCAGTAAGTCAGAGGACGCGTAAACCAGCGGCATACTTTCGAACGGCACGCAGATTAGTTTCCAGCGGTCGCCCAAGCACGCTGCCGCAGCGTTCTCGATTTGCGCGCGCATCGGCCCATCGCCCACGATTAAAATAAATAACTCCGGCAGATCTTTTAGGAGCGCAATACCATCTAGAATGCGCTTTTGTGGAACAAGAGCTCCGGCCATCAGAACCACCACTGCATTGGCAGGAACGCCAAGTGCCTCCCTGTCTGAATGAGCAGTCGAGAACCGGGTGACATCGACACCGTTTGGAATGAGCGCGGTGTTCCATGCGGCGCTGTTGCGGCGGTAAAATTCAGGGTTAGTGCATATTAGCCCCTCACACGCGAAGAATCGATATTCGCCGTTGAGACGCCTCGCAGGCCAGTCTCCGTTTTGAGTTACAAAGATGTGCGCAGGCTTGTTGGCTCTGCGATTTGACCGCAGCCACCAATTCACAAACGGATAACTGCAGGTGATCGTGCAGTCGTATTCCTGAGGTGAATAAACGCGACGCAATGCGTATGTGAAAGAAAGCTCTTCCCAGCGATACACGTTCCGAAGCGGTGGGATTTGCGGCCAGGCTGAGAATGTTTCACGCATCCGCGAGCGGGCCTGTAAATACCGATACCGCCTGTGTGGCAGATCCGGCCCTGAACCGATGAGCGTAATCTGAAAGTCAGGGTCTTTTGCCAGCTCTTCCCCAAGGCTTTCAAACATCGACTCGGCTCCCCTGCTCACACAGTGCAAGCCGGGGAGAACCAAACAAACCCGGATAGCGTCCTTATTTGTGTGAACGAAATTCAAATCGTGAACCCACCTTTCATCAACACGCGAAGGTCGAGCAGGGTTCGATCCCATCCACTCGAACTTCGCCTGCCGCTTATCGCCATCACGAATAAATTCAACGCAACAAAAAGCGTGTGCACCGTGCGAAGCCAAACTTCAGCCAGTAACCCGTAGCACACCCGCTGGAAGCGAAGCCTTGCTGCCCAACGCCAGCGGATCCGCTGCACTTCGGGACAGCGCGGCGCGTCCGAAGATGCGCCTCCATGATGGGTGATGGTTCCTGCTGAATCAAAAACAACACTCCAACCCGCGCGTTTTAACCGGAAACACAGCTCGGCGTCCTCGCCGTAGAAAAAAAACCGCTCGTCAAGATCCCCTACCACACACAATGCGGACGCGCGCAACAGCATGAATGCGCCCCCGATCCAATCCACCTTGCGCAGCGCCCCCTCGCGCCGCCAGCCAGTGTCTTCCGGATCCGCCCATCCGAAGGTGCGCGGCAACAGGTAGGGCAGTCCAATTGCACGGATTGTGGCAAGATCGGGACGCGGAAACCTACGACAAACGTTCTGCACAGAACCGTCTGAATTCCGCACCATGCAACTAAGGGCGCCAATCGAAGGATCCGAGCGCATTCTGCTAATGGTGGCGCTGAGGCATCCCTGATGTACGACCGTGTCGTTGTTGAGTAACAAGATATACTCGCAAGGTCTTGTGTCGTGGCGGCGCTCGAGAGCCCTTCGTATCCCGACGTTGTTTCCGCGGGCATAGCCGAGGTTTTCAGACTGTGGCAAGAAGTTGACCCATCCTTCCCAGCCATTTTCGCGAATCGCGTCTGTCAACGCCCCGAGCGACCCATCCTCCGAGCCGTTTTCAACGAGAAAAACTTCGAATTCGGCGAATTCTTTTCGCTCGCCGAAAAGCGACTGGAGACACGCTATCGTGTATTCCGAAGTCCGAAAGTTTACGATCACGACCGCGAGTACCATACCCACCCACTGATTCGTGCCAGTGCTACGTCTCGGTTCTTTGAGCGAATAAGTCACTCGAGAAAGTTGTCGTTGCGCGATCGGATACCGCCCACTCGGCTACAGCGTGCAATGCCCTTTGCGAGGTCTTCACCATCTCGTGTTCGGACAACCTTTCATTTGCGCCCTGAAGGATTCTGAGTTTAGTGCGGAACCGATTTATGCCGCGTACCCTGCTCTGTGTTGGCGACGACTCCCGCTTGATCAGTTGTTATGATCACCTGCTCCAAAAACATGTATCCTTCCGCTGGGCGGCTACCCCTACCGAAGCACTCGAGGCTCTTCGCACTGAGCAAACTCATCAATTGCTCCTGATGGATATGCGGGTCGCAACCACGGATCGGGGCGTGTTTTTAAGCAAATGTACGCGGCTGGCCCCAAACGTGATGCGGATCTTGTTGGTGGAGCCGTGGGAACAAGAGGGCGGCATTCGGATGCTGAATGACGGGAAAATCGGTCGTATTTTGCCGAATCAATACTCACCCGAAGCGTTGGTTGAAACATTGCATGGGTGTTTCTGCGAGCAAGAACAGCGCGCCAAAGACCGGGAGCTGCTGGACGGAACGATTGATGGGGCCGTAAAGCTCTTAGCCGAAGTTCTAAAGGGTGCTGACCCGATGGCTTTCGGACGTGGGCAAATATTAAGGGATTACGCATCACAGTTTTATAGGAGCCTCTACGACTGCGCAGTTCCTTGGGATATCGAGCTGGCATGTACGCTGCTGAGTGTGGGTTATGTCACGATACCCCCGAACATTCTTTTCCGTGCGCGAGCCGGACATGATTTAACAGACCAAGAAGAACGACAGCTCGCCGCGGCTCCTCAGGCAGGCAGTGAACTGTTGTCCTGCATCCCGCGCCTCGAGTCGGTGGCAGAGATTGTACTTTATCAAAACAAAAATTTTGATGGGTCAGGATTTCCTTTCAACGGTGTGGCCGGGAGCGCGATACCCTTTGGCGCCCGGTTGTTTCGCGTGCTTGCAGACCTCATGCGGTGGGAGGCCGCCGGGGCTGGCCGGGGCGCTGCGTATGAAAAGCTTAAGGCAGAATCACACTTGTATGATTCCGCCATATTGGATGCGTGCAAATGCGGATTGAAGTTTGCAACAAACGGAAAGCATGAGCGGGTCAGCCAGGTGATTTCTCTAGATGAGCTCAGTGTGCTGGACGTGCTCTCAAAGCCACTCCCGACTTCTTCAGGGCTGCTCGTCGCTCCAGAGGGCACGGTTGTCTCTAAACTCACCCTCCGAAAAATTCGAAACTTCGCAAAATTAAATTTAATGCGAAGTGAGGTCTCGGTGAGCGTCCTGCGCCCAATTAGCCCCGATCCAGTGCCTAAATTTCGGCGCTCTGTAAAACAAAGCGTTGGTAAAAAGTAATCTGGCGCGACTTAACCGACCTGGCGGTCGCAACCCGTTTCGAACCGTTTAACGGTCACTTGCTCTCCCTTAGGAACACAGTTTTTTCGTCATCAAACTCGGATACTGCGTTGGAGTTCGCGCTATTCCGACCAATCTGCCGGGTGACCTCCTGTCCGCCGGTGAAGGCATTGTCGCAATTCTCGCGAACGAGCAGAATGCACTGGTCAATCTGCGATTGGATCCACGATTCCTCCCTTCGCAGGCCATGATCGATCAGTTCCATTCTCTCCTCAAACTTTGGGAAACGCACTCGCACTTTCCCGGCCTTCAAGAGTTGAATGAACACCTTTCGAAGCCGCGCTTCTGAACAGCGTAGTTCAGAAAAATAATCCGTGATGGCTTCAAACACGTTTGTTTGGACTCGCGAGGCAGCCACGGACGACCCCGGATGTTCGTAGAGCTTCTCTCTAAGAAGCAACACGTGTCTAGCCGAGTTTTGTGCGCTCATATGTAATGACATTCAGTAGTCTCCCCATGAGGATCGCACGCGCATCATCAACATGATGTATTGAGCCGAAAGACTTGCCTCAAATAGTTCGCTTCGGTGCCTGAATGATGATTTTTTGCGTCAGGTCATAGTCAGGTAACAGCGCAGTGTCTGAGCTGACCATTCCAGCAATGTAGTTTTCCACAAGAAGCACCGCGTCGGACCTGCTCATCACGGCCGCCCTGTCCTCCAATTGAAGGCGTTCGTTATACTCGCGGAAATCCAACCGCACCTTGCCCACGGTCAGAAGCTGCACCACCACTCCGAGGGTGTGTACGCTCGTGTAGCCCATCCGGATGATGTACTCATCGATCTTCTCAGCCAAAGTGATGCGGCTTTCCGTTACTTCACTCGGCTGGGTTGGATGAGTCGTTGTTTTTGTCTGCTTAATACCAATTTCGGCTGCTGATTTCGCGCTCATATAACGGGGGCCCTTTTTAGGTTATGGAAACACAAAGCAACCATCGCATACAGCCTTATCCACTTCAAGCATCGCATTTTGCTCCACCGGAAACTGAGAGATTCTACTACCCTCACCTCCAAGAGGGGCACTTCATTTCCCCCCCACCCCTGATCCCTTGCGCGCCCAGCTCCCTTGCGAGGCTTTTCAGGGATTTCTTAGCGGCTCCGGGGATTGAATCTCCTGCCTGAGCCTGCGGGTGATGCCGTCGAGTTCGGATTTCCGCCGCACTTCAATCTCCTGCTTGAGGGAAGCTTCCACCTTGCGGCGTTCCTCAATGTAACGTTTCTGAAAGAGCTCTGCCTGCTCCGGACTCAGGTTGACATCCGCGATGGCCGCCGCCGCCTCCTCTGAGGCCCGCGTGCGCAACTGTACATCCCTGTCCCTGAGTACCTGCTTCTGCTCGTCAGAAAGAGTCTGCCAAGCCTTCAGATTTTCGATCAACTGCTTCTTTTTTTCAGCGGGTAGAGATCGGATTGTTCGCAGTAAATGCTCCTGATCGGCGGCTTTAGACACCCTGACTTTTTCCCCCTTTTGAAGCGGAGCCGCACCGTCGCTGCTCGCGGTCTGCTGTGCGCCGGCTGTTCCCGCTTGAGAGGTCTCCAGCTTTGTCTGGACCTTCGCCTGAAGTTTCCGGCTCTCTGTTTGAGCGAGGGACCCGGATGCCGATTCTCCCTCCGCCCCGGAAGCCTTTTCCTCACGCAACAAGACAGTCGTCACAACAACTGTCAGTTGTAACCCGAAAGCTAAGGATTTGAGGATTCGAGCCATGATGAGTTGAACTGAGAGTCGATCTCAGCCTCAAGCAATTCATCCAAGTTTGCGATCAAAGGGATGTCCGCAGCACTCAGGTTTAACGCACCCAACGCCGAGATCCATTCCTCATCCTCACTCAGGGTCTTTAGCGGCGAATTCACTCCAAAAAACACCAGCAACCCAGAGAATGCAAGGGCGGCAGCCATCGCTGAAAACTTCGAGAACCTCCACCGAACCGACGATCGAAACTCCACTCCGTCGCTGGGCTCGAGAGTATGGATTGAACCGAGCACCCTTTCCGCCAGCCCCGGCCTCAATCGAGGCATCCTCGCCTGAAGAAGCGCGAATCGCAGCGCCTCTGAGCGAGCATCGCTCTCATCATCAGAATCGTTCGGGTCGTATTTAAAATCGGATTGCATCGTCTCCTCTCACGGAAGCTAACACTCAAGAGGATCAAAAGTTTCGGATTGGCTGGCTTTTTA
>CAMDSZ010000004.1 GCA_945906945.1 Akkermansia muciniphila | reverse complement strand
GTCGCGCTGACGACTTGGGTGTGGATGTCCGCCATGGGGGCGCTCGGCTCGGACGGGGAAAATGCGGTGAGCGGCTGCGAGGCCTGTGACGCCGAAATGATTCGGGCGGCCGCATGGCGCGGGCGCATTGCAAAGGGATTGGTAGGGCCGAAAAGGCCAATCTGTGGACGGGAAAAAGCCGAGCCCAGTTGCACCAAGAGATTGTCGCAACTGGCAACCAGACGAGCGCGGGCAACGAGCGCGGTAAGCAGCGTCAGGTCGAGCTGTCCGGCGAGCGTTACCAGCGGCTGGGGAAGCGGGCCCGCACCGAGCACCGCAAGCGCGGTGCGGATGTCGCGCAGATGGTTCTGTTCAAACACGCCTGAACCACCCACCAGCACGCAAGGCATTCGATGGCTGCTTTGGAGGTGAAGAATAAATTCTGCCCAGCGTTCCGCCGGCCAGTACTGGGCCTCCTCGCGCGCTCCGGGGTGAATCACTGCAAACGAATCCGCAATGCCGCATTCGCGCAGCAGGATCCGCGCACGCTGGACGGCGATCGGCGGCACGCGCAAGGCGGGCTGCAGCTCCCCGGGAGTTGATGGTAGGCCGATGGCCCGCAATAACTCGACATAGTAGTCCGCGACATGCGTGGCAGAAGAGGAGACGTTGACGAAGTATTGGTAGATCAACCCACGCACCCAGCCTTTATGCGCCGAGGCGAATGCGACCCGCCTCCGCGCACGCGAGGCCATGGCGAAGAGCGCCGACCGGTCCGTGCCCGTAAAATCCAGACACACATCAAAAGCTCCGGTGAGCAGGCGCTGGAAAAGCACTTTGTTCTGCCGGAGCGAATCGCGAAAAACCAGCACCTCGTCCACTCTGGGCAAAGCCGGCACCAAAGCCTCGCAGGCGATGCTGGTGACCAGCGTGATCTTCGCCTGCGGCCACGTTTCGCGCAGTTTGTGCAGCGCTGGTGCAGTTAAAATCAGTTCGCCGATCCGCTTGAGCTGGAGCACAAGGATCTGAGGCGAACTTCCGAGGGGATCGGGCGTGATTAAACTGGATAAAAAACGCTTCAAGAGAGGGTGGAACCTTCGCGTGGCGGCGACGCAAAGGGAAATCCACACTCTCTAAAAACGGTGTTCGTTGCGAGAGTGTTCCTGAGTAAGTTTGATAAAAACTTCAAGAGGCGGTCCGCGGCGTACCTGCCACCGCCAGCCGGGCGCCGGAGAGAACCGTCGAACCCAGGCGCATCATGAAAATCCGGCTGCCTGATTCAGGGAGGCGCCTTTTCAAGAAAAGCAACTTACGGATAGAGAGTTGCAGTCGATTGCGGACGCCTGGCGTCGTTCCCACCGACGGGGAGGGGGAGGGTTGGCGTGCGGCCTGCGGATCAGACGGCCGCGGACTTATCTGTGGGAAACAGTTTTCGCTCTTGCCTTGATTCGGTGTTCGCTGCATCCGAGACAGGCATGGACTTCCACTATCACGGTCATTCCTGTTTTTCAGTCATCATGCCCGGGGCGGGCGGCGCTTCGGCAAAAACACGTTTGTTGTTCGATCCGTTCCTCACGAGTAATCCACGGGCTAGCATCACGGCTTCGAAGGTTAAGGCGGATGTCATTCTGGTCACCCACGGGCATTTTGATCACATCGAGGACGCCGCGCTGATCGCAAAGCGAACCAAAGCAAAGGTGTTGGCGGCGTTTGAAGTGGGCGAATGGCTGAAAGCGCAGGGAGTGGAAGCGGGGCAAATTCAACCCCTGAACCACGGCGGCACCGTCCGCCTTGAGAGTTCAACAGCGCAAATGGTCAACGCCGTGCACTCGAGCTCGCTCCCCGACGGTTCTTACGGCGGCAACCCGGGAGGGTTTGTGATCCGGTCGGCCAAGGCGGGAGCGTTTTATTACTCAGGGGATACCGCCCTGACCATGGACATGCAGCTTATACCCCGAAAGGGGGCGCTGCGGTTTGCGGTGTTGAGCATCGGAGACAGCTTTACGATGGGCCCGGATGACGCATTGGAAGCGGCCAAGCTGCTGGAGTGCGACGAGATCGTGGGAGTGCATTTTGATACATGGCCCCCCCTTAAGATTAATCACCGCGCCGCAAAGAGCCTCTTTGCCAAAGCTGGCAAAACACTCCATCTGCCAAGCCCCGGAGACACCCTTCGCTTCTGATTCGGGGTTACGGCGAAAGAAATCGAGCGGCTCATCACAAACACGTGTTGCAGGAAGAGGTGGATTGGCCGAGAAGAGGATCCGGCCCGCATTTGTTCCGTGAGCAACCCCCAACCATGACGCCGAACATCAACGATATGCGGGACCGTCAAAGCGGGGCCTTTAGATCACTGCAACATGGTTGCGCCGTAGTCGGGCGGGCATCGGTTGCGCTTGTGATCCTGTTCACGGCGGGTTGCGCCAAGGATGCGACGAAGAAAAAAGCCGGGGGCGATAGAGCCGCCAAGCTTGAAGCGCCTGCCACAGCCAAAGCGGGCGCGACATCGGCAGCACAAAAAACGCAGTCTTCCGATGTCTGGCGTCCGAGGCTTGGAAAAATCCTGGTCGTAAAAGAGAAGCTGGAGTTCGTGCTGATCGATATCGGGACGGCGCCGGCGCCGGAGGCGGGCACCAAGCTGCTTGCGTACACGGACTCCAATCCCTCCGCGGAGCTTGTTGTGAGTGCCTTCCAAAAGCGGCCCTTTCTCATTGCAGACATTGTGTCGGGTGAGCCAAAGGTTGGCGATGCCGTGGCGGCTGATGTGACTCCAAAAGCTCGTCCGCCAGCGGTTGCTTCGCGGAATTCGGAGCAGGCACCGATGAGTGCTTTATCCGGGGACGAGCCTCCGAAACTAGGGCCTTCAAAATCCCGGCCGGGTCAGGCCCCGAAAGAATCCGCCGTGCGCGACCCTTTCCGTGCACCGGGTTCACCGGAGCCGCGATTCGGTCCGGAGGATACGCAGTCGGGCGAGGGAATTATCCCGGGTCTGCCTCCGCGAAGTTTTCGTTAATCCGCTCCGGGGGCTGCTTGGGTTCAAAGCGTTGGTCCGGCTTGCCGTTGAGTTTACCAGCTTGGGGATGCGGATGCATTTCCAAGCTGTCATGGTGATGCCCTTCCGAAAACCGCCAGGCCACCGCGTACCGGAACAGCTCAAAGGCGCTTTTGAGCGCCAGTTTTTGTTTCAAATGGGCTCGGTGGGTTTCGATGGTTTTGGTTGAAATGCCAAGTAGCGCCGCGATTTGCTGCGTGGAACTTCCTTTTCCGATCCAGCTGAGCACTTCGAGCTCGCGGTCGGAGAGATGGTCCGTGGCCTGCGCGCAGGCGGACGCGGTGTGCCCCACGGCCCGCTGCACGAGGCGCTGCGAGATTCCCGTACTCACTGCGACGCCTCCCTCGCGTATGGTCTGGAGCGCCTGTAACACCGTTTTTGGTTCGGCCCCCTTCATCAAGTAACCCTTCGCGCCCGCAGCAATCGAACGCAGCGCGTACAGCGCCTCGTCGTGCACGCTGAACACCAAAATCCGCAGTGCAGGGCTTTCAGAAACCATGCATTTTATGAGCTCAATCCCATCAAGCCCGCCGGGCAACGTGATGTCCAAAATCGCGATGCTCGGTTGATCCTCTCGCAAATGCGCCAACGCCGTGCGGGCGTTGGTGCACTCGGCGCACACGGTAAATTGTTGCGATTTTTCCAGTAGATTGCGGAGGCCGATGCGCATCATCGGATGGTCCTCTACAATGATCACGCTGCTTGGCGCCTGCCTGGACTTAAACTCACTCTTCCCTGTTCGAAAAACTCGCCCCATGTGAGAAATGTCTACACTCTGAATCGCAAGAGACGGCTGCGTGGCCTTGAAGCCGGAGCCGCCGTATGATTCCTGTGCCCCGAGGGCCGCCAATCCACTCCCTGATGCCGGGTATCGAAACGGCAGAACCAAACCCCACCCTGCAAACTTCAGGACTCAGTCTCTCGTGCGATGCGCACCTGGATCTGGCGCGTCAAAAGCCAACGCACAGCGAACATGTCGCATGTCGCCTTAAACGCCCTGTTGCCGAAGCCGTATTTGCTCACACCCGCGACGCGGGGCCGGTGGTTCACGGCCATCTCAGTGATGCGATAGCCCATCCCTTTGATCAGCGCGGGAATGAATCTGTGCATTCCGTAGAAAGGCAAAAGCGCCTCCCGGCACTCTGTCCGCATCACCTTAAGGGTGCATCCGGTGTCACGGACACCGTCCTTAGTGAAACGCGAACGGATGGCATTGGCGAAGCGCGAGGTGAGTTTTTTTGAAAGGGAATCCTGCCGGTTCGCACGGTAGCCGCACACCAGATCAAACCCGCGCTCGAGCTCCCGGAGCATTTTAGGAATATCCGCCGGGTCGTTTTGGCGGTCCCCGTCCATCAACGCAAGGACAGATCCTTTGGCGGCTTGGATGCCGGCATACATCGCCGCGCTCTGGCCCGTATTTTTTGCCAGCTCGATTACCCTGATCCCCGGAAGCCGCGGGATTCTGGCGAGCGTGCCATCCGAGGACTTGTCGTCCACAAGCACGATCTCGAAGGGATGGTTCGCGAGGGCTGCGCGAACTTCTTCACACAGGGGCGCGATATTGTCTTCTTCGTTATAGAGCGGAATGACGACGGAAAGCATGCAGCCCTCTATTATGACGGGCCTGTTCTCCGTAGGCGAGAAAGGATCTTCGGCTGTGGAGGGAATATCACATTTGCGCGGTCGCTTTCTGTGTGTGTGGGTTTGTGCGCGGTTGAAACGATGTCCCGCGAGAGAGTAAAACACTGACGCCCTCGCGCGTGAAAGCCGGTTTGCAAATGCCTGCTTGTGAGTCCCCAAAGGGTTGGCACATAATCCCGCGCATGCACCCCCTTGCCCCAATCAAAACCACGATTCTTTTTGCGTTCGGATTGTCCTGGCTGGCTCCCTTCGGACTGTCAGCAGCGCAGCCCGAAGGGGCGCTAACCCAAATCAAGGTGGGCATCATAGGATTGGATACATCCCACGTTCTCGCGTTTACACAGACGCTCAACAAGGGCCCGAAAAAAGCCGAGGACGCGCCGAAAGTCGCGGGCGTACGCGTGGTCGCTGCGTATCCGCAGGGGAGCTTGGATATTGAGAGCAGCGTCAAGCGTGTGCCCGAGTACACGGAGAAAGTCCGCGACTTGGGTGTGGAGATTGTGGATTCGGTGGAGGCGCTCGTGCAAAAAGTCGATGCTGTGTTGCTGGAATCCAATGACGGCCGCGTCCACTGGGAGCAGCTGCAACCTGTTTTGAAAGCAGGTAAACCGGTGTTCATCGACAAACCGATTGCCGCTTCTTTGGTGGACTGCATCCGAATTTTGGAGGCCGCAAAAAGCGCGACCGTCCCCTTGTTTTGTTCCTCCTCGCTCCGTTTCGGATCATCGACTCAACAGGTGCGAGGCGGTTCGATAGGGAAAGTGCGCGCTGCTGAAACCTTCAGTCCCGTCAATCTCGAGCCCACCCATCCGGATTTGTTTTGGTATGGCGTTCACGGATGCGAAAGCCTATTTGCGGTTTTAGGGAAAGGTTGTGAGCGGGTGAAACGGTCTGAGGATGCCGACGGTAAGGTGGTCGTCGAGGGGCAATGGTCGGGCGGAGTCAGCGGAATTTTCCGGCAGGAAAACGGCAAAGACCGGAAGGGTTATGGTGGAGTCGCGCATGGAGAGATGGGCGATGCCGCAATCGGTGCTTACGAGGGATACGACGTTCTATTGTATGCGATCATCGAGATGTTTCGTTCTCGAAAAGCGCCCGTGAGCATGGAGGAGACCATCGAGTTGTATGCCTTCATGGAGGCCGCCGATGAAAGTAAGCGGCTTGGCGGTGCGGAAGTTTCCTTGCGGCAGATCATCGACAAGGCACGCGCCGCTGCGGCCAACCCTAGATAGCGTCGCTGCCTCGTGTCGGCGTGCGTCGGCGTGCGTCACCGAAGTGCCGCAGAAAGATAGCTGCTCAGAGACGGTGTCTGAAGGACAGTAAAAACCCCCAATCCTACCAATGAAAACCCTCCGATCCACGGCGCTGGTGGCATGCGCAATCTACGCCGCAGCGTTCTCTTGCGAAGGGCTTGCGCAGCAGCGCGAGGCTTGGACGACATCGCGCCTGCACGGTTCGCCTGAGCCGCCCCTCCCGTACATTGTAGAGCGGGCTTTTCCGGACCTGACCCTCGTGCGGCCTTTGGATTTGTCGCCGATCCCTGGCTCCGAGCGGCTGATCGTGGTGGAGGAAGGCGGCCGGATCTCGTCGTTTTTACCAAAGGATGATGTAAGCCAGCTCGACCTGCTGGCCGACATGCGAGCGTTTGATTCGAAGATAAGCCGCACCTACGCGGTCGCTTTCCACCCCGGCTTTTTGCAAAATCGTCTGATTTTCGTGCGCGTGAACTTAGACGGTCGCGGTGAGCGCAACGTGGCGAACGGTGCGCGTATCCTCCGGTTTCGCATGACGGACGAGGCGGTGCCCAAGCTCGACCTGGCGTCGGGCGCTGTGGTGTTTGAGTGGCTTTCGGGCGGACACGAGGGAGGCAACATGCGTTTCGGCCCGGATGGGATGCTCTACATCACCGCCGGTGACGCCGATAATCCTGATCCACCGGATTCTTTTGTCACCGGCCAGGATATTAGCGACGTGCTTTCGAGCATACTCCGCATCGATGTGGATCGGAGCGAAGCCGGACATCCCTACGGCGTTCCGAGTGACAACCCGTTTGTCAGTGTGCCAAAGGCGCGCGGCGAGGTTTGGGCGTATGGCCTGCGCAATCCGTGGCGCTTGTCGTTTGATGAAAAAACAGGCGATCTGTTTGTGGGCGATGTGGGCTGGGAATTGTGGGAGAGCATTATCCGCGTCGAGAAGGGAGGAAACTACGGATGGAGTATCATTGAGGCTGGAAAACAGGAGGTGCGTCCGGATCGACTTCTCGGGCCAACCCCGATTCTAAAGCCGCTTGTGACGCATGCACACGAGGAGGCCGCGAGCGTGACGGGCGGCGAGTTTTACCATGGCAAAAGGCTTTCCGAGCTTTCGGGCATGTACATATACGGTGACTGGCAAATGGGCACCCTTTGGGGCCTGCGGCATGAGGGCAACGCTGTCAAAGAGCACCGCGTGCTTTGCCGCACGTCGCTCATGCCCGCTGCATTTGGTTTCGCGCAGGAGGGGGAGCTCATCGTGCTCGACCACAGCGGCGGCGGGTTGTGGAGGTTGCAGAAAAATCCGAGGTTAGGTCAGCCTGACGAGTTTCCCCGGAGGCTTAGTGAGACGGGCTTGTTTAACCAAACCGCCCAGCAGCAGCCTGCCACGGGCGTGTTGGAGTACGAAATCAATGCGCCTAGATGGGCGGACCACGCGCATGCCGAGCGTTGGGTGGGTTTCCCTGATAAATCAGGGGTGAAAATCGCCCAGTTCTCAAAGGGCGTTGTCTTTGGCGGCCAGTGGCAGCTGCCGGAAGGAGCGGTTTTTGCGAAAACCTATTCCCTGGAAATGGAGAGGGGCAACGCGGCCAGTGCGCGCAAAATCGAGACGCAGATTCTCCACTTCGATGGCAGCCTTTGCGGGGCGTACACCTACCGTTGGAATGAGGAGCAAACCGATGCCACTCTTGTCCCCGCGCAGGGCGAGGAGGTGGCGTTTACGATCAAGGATCCACAGAGCGCCGGCGGAACGACCGAACAAAAGTGGAGGTTTTTCAGCCGCTCGGAATGCGGTCGCTGCCACACCATGTGGAACGGATTCACACCCGGATTCAACAAGCTGCAGCTGGACCGCCCCACACAGTCGGCGGGCGGCCGGCAGATCGACCTGCTGAGCCGCATCGGACTGGTGCCGGACGAGCCCGTGCTAACGGATCCCCACGGAACCCGTGGAAGCTTGGAGGTGCGGGCGAGGTCGTATCTGCACACGAACTGCAGCTCCTGCCACCGGTTCAACGGGGGTGGAGTGGTTCCCTCCATGATGAACATCGAGCTGGTGCTCAAAGAAGCGAAACTCATCGATACCAAGCCCGTGCAGGGCGATCTCGGCCTTCCCGACGGTCGGATCATCGCCAAAGGTGATCCGGCTCGCAGCGTCCTGCTGTATCGGATGACGACCGCCGGGCGGGGACACATGCCGTATGTGGGAGCTGAATTGGTCGATGATCGCGGGGTGCTTTTAGTGCGCGATTGGATTGCGAGCATGAAGGCGAATGAGCGCGAGGTTCCCGAAAACATCCGTGAGCAGCGGCAGCGCGAAAACGAGGCGCTCAAACGCGCAATCGCCGGGGACGCCGCCGCGGTCCAGGCGCTGCTTGAGTCCAACAGCGGCGCGCTAAGCCTTGCGCTTGCGATCATTGATGGATCCGTAAAAGGCGAGCCCCGCAGGCTTGCCGTCCAGCAGGGCGCTGCGCATGCCGAAGCCTTGCGCCGAGATTTGTTCGAGCGCTTCCTGCCCTCGAGCGAACGCAGGAAAGTGCTGGGCTCGCAGATTAACGCGGAGGCTTTGCTTGCGAAAAAAGGCGATGCTGCGCGCGGATCGCAGGTGTTCGCCGGACTGTGCGCCGCCTGCCATAAGCTTAACGGTGGCGGCATAGATTTTGGGCCGGACCTGCACCACATCGGTTCCAAGTGGAAGCGGGCGGATTTATTGGAGCAGATTCTTTATCCCGCGAAAATCGTGGATCCGCAGTGGCAGATGTCCACCGTTGAATTGAAAGGCGGCGAGCTAAAGAACGGCTTCATCTTGGAGCGCACGGCCCGCGAGTTGCGGATGAAATTGGCCGGCGGGATCGATTTCAAGGTGTCCGCCGCCGAGGTGAAATCAGCGACGCAATCGCCGATTTCCGTGATGCCGGAAGGGCTCCTTCAAAGCCTCACCGCCCAGGAAGCGGTGGACCTTTTGGATTATTTATCAGAGTTAAAATAACGCATCTAAATGCGCTTTGGTGTGCCTTGAACCCGGAACGCAGGATGGAATAAGAAAATAATATGAAACAAACGGCATTTTTCGAAAAGATCGCAGACCAACAGTTGGCGGTGAACAGACGCGCATTTCTGGGAACCGGAGTCTCTGCGGTGCTTGGTTCACAATGGGTCTTTGCCGAGACCAGGGCTAAGCGGCCCCAGATCCTTCTGCGTTCGTCCTGGCAGACGGTGAATATCGGCGATATCGCACACACGCCGGGCGTGCTGGCGCTACTCGAAAAACACATTCCAGAGGCCGAAGTGCACCTGTGGCCGAGTAAAGTCACCGACGGAGTGGACGCGATCCTCGCGGCGCGCTTTCCAAAGCTGAAGATTGTGTCTAATGCGGACGAGCTGAAGGCTGCGTTTTCGGAGTGCGACTTTTTACTGCACGGCTCGGGACCGTCTCTGGTTGCAGAGAAGGATGTGGTTAAGTGGGCGGCGGCGACTGGCAGACCGTACGGCGTGTATGGAATCACGCTGCCGCAACAGAGCTCGACCGCAACGCAGCCTGCGCCGGATAGTGTTTTTGAAAAAACGATCGGCGTGCTGAACAACGCACGGTTCGTGTTTTTTCGCGATGGCGTGTCTTTGGATTTGGCGAAGCGCAAAGGCTGCAGTGCCCCGGTGATGGGGTTTGCGCCGGACGGCGCGTTTGCCACGGATTTGCGCGATGACGCGAAGGCGGCGGCGTTTTTAAAGGAACACGCACTCGAGGACGGACAGTTTTTGTGCTGCATTGCGCGGCTGCGCTTTTCCGAGTACTGGAAGATGAAGCCGGGCGTGGCGCTCGATGAAGTCAAGCACGCGAGGAATGAGGCGATGCGGGAGCATGATCTTGCGCCATTGCGGGCGGCGATTGTGGAGGTCGTGCGCAATACGAAAATGAAGGTGCTCCTGTGCCCCGAGGATTCGAGTCAGATGGAGGTCAACCGGGTGAATCTCTATGACAAGCTGCCCGAGGATGTGAAAGCACGGGTGGTGTGGCGCTCGACCTATTGGTTGCCGGGCGAGGCGCTGAGTGTGTACGTGCGAAGCGCGGGATTGTTTGGTGCGGAAATGCATTCGCCCATCATGTGTATCGGCAGCGGCATTCCGGCCGTGGTTTGCCGTTGGGCGGAGCAGACAAGCAAAGGATTCATGTGGCGCGATATTGGGTTGGAGGAATGGCTTTTTACTTTGGACAACGAGGAGGAGTTGCCGCGTGTTGCGCCTGCCGTGTTGGCGATTGCAAAGAATCCCGCTGCTGCAAAGGCGAAGGCGGCACTCGGTCGCGATGCAGTTTTGAAACACCAGCAGTCGACGATGGCAGTTTTGCGTAAGGAGTTGGGACTGTAACCGGGGGATGACGATGAAACTAAAAATTCGGAGATCGGAAGAGCGCGGGTATGCCGACCATGGATGGCTTCGGAGCCGGCATACGTTCAGTTTCGCTGATTACTACGATCCCGCGCAAATGGGGTTCCGCAGCTTGCGTGTGATCAACGAGGATCACATTGCTCCTGGCGCCGGCTTTCCAACACACCCGCATCGGGACATGGAGATTTTCAGCTACATCGTCTCGGGGGTACTTGAGCACAGCGACAGCATCGGGAATCGTCGCCAGCTCATGCCCGGGCAGATCCAGTTGATGCGGGCGGGCACCGGCGTCACGCACTCGGAATTCAACCCGTCGCCGGCGGAGCAGGTGCACCTTTTGCAGATCTGGATCCAGCCTCGAAAGAGCGGATTGGCTCCCGCTTATACGGAATGGGTGCCATCACTGGAAACTGAGCGCAGCGGGAAGGTGTTAGTGATTTCGCCGGATGGAGGCGAAGGGTCGGCGCTCATCGAGCAGGACGTGCGGGTGTATCTGGTGCGTCTTAGGGATGGGGAAACGTTGGTTCACGATCTGGCTGAGGGCCACGGGATGTGGGTGCAGCTCGTCAAGGGGGCCATTCAAACTAAGTCGGGACGATTAGAAGCAGGTGACGCGGCGTCCACTGAGGATGGCGGTTTATTCGAGACGTCCGCCAGCGGGGAGGCGGAGGCGCTGTTGTTTGACTTTGCGTAGGGAAAAAGCTCGTCGAAGCATCCAAATTTTTCTCACGGTGCTCTCAGCTAAAAAGTGTTGATAAATAAAAAGCCACCAGATTGTAACGCATCATGTGTTGAGTGCTTATTCGAAGTAAAGTAGGGTTTTCCATCAGCCGCGCCAGTGCGCAGCAATCTGAAACAACAAACACGAACCAATGAAAAATATTTTTGTCACCAAATTAGCTTTTGTCGCTGGGATAGCCACTGCTTGTTTTGCATCTGCGAAAGCAGCCGAGCAAAATGTTTATACTAAGCTGGATTCAGGTGTCTCGTTTATTTCCGGAATGAA
The DNA here is from genome assembly GCA_945906945.1 of Akkermansia muciniphila. GTDB lineage: Bacteria > Verrucomicrobiota > Verrucomicrobiia > Chthoniobacterales > Chthoniobacteraceae > Chth-196. Next base: position 26,968 of record CAMDSZ010000004.1, on the reverse strand, counting down.
CGTTGCAGGGCAGTCAACAAAGTGGAAGGCAGGCTTTGCAACTAATGGTGTCGTTGGAGTGAATTTGAATGAGCACTTTGGTCTTGAGCTCGAAGGGGGTTGGGCGACCAACGGTTTGAAGTCAGTCGCAGGAATCGCGGCTACTGGGGTTGACATTTCTGCATGGTCTGGATTCGGAAACTTAGTGTTGAGGACAAATTTGGCGGAGTCAGCTACCGTCTTCGTGGCAGGTGGCTATGGCTTTGTCCATGGCAGGTTGGATGGAACGGTAGCCGGTGCTGATTTAGATGGTTCAGACACATTGTTCGCTGCCCAGACAAAGGCTGGCATGTCCTTGAAAGTGGCAGAGCAGGTATCGATTGATCTTGCATATCGTGCGCGTTTTGTCGGTGGTTTTGACGTTGTGCCTGGGGTGCGGACCTCTCGAAGCGTCAATCATCAGATCACTGCTGGTATCACGATCGGCTTTTAATCGGTCCAGATTGCTCCAACTTCGCTGTTGTTCACTCCAAAACGCCAACGGGCTCACCCGTTGGCGTTTTGCTTTTCACATCTGTATCCTCTACCGGGTCTGTTTTATTTCCCGCCGCGTGCTGTAATACCGCACCAGTCCCTGAGCGACGCCTGACGCATACTCGGACAGGATACTCGGCACGCTCTCGCCATCTACGCTTTTGAGTCCGCGGTAGTCGCCCATCTGCACCCTTTTCCACACCGGGCTGCTGTTCATCACATAGGGCTCCAAAAACACCACTGGCGCCTTGTAGAGCCGGTTCGCGAGCAGGTTCCGCGCGTATACATACGGCCCTTCACCGATCCGCTTCGCGTTACTTGAAAAATAAGTGAACGGAGGCAGGCCGCTGACTTCCGCCAGCGCCTCCGCCAAGGTCTCGTTGAGAGGCAGCGCCTCCTCGGCCGTACGCGCAAACAAATGTTCCAGCATTTCCGCCCGGACGTCATCCCATTCGAGCTCTCGGGCGCCGTAGCAGCCGTTCACCAAAGCGTGTAGATGATTGCGCGGGATCAACTGCGGATCTTCGGGATTACCCCATTCCTCCGCATTAAAATGCAGGCAAACCACCAGGTCCGGTTTCAACCGCTCGTTCACCGCCATTGCACGCGCCCGGATCTCGCTGATCCGGTAAAAAAACAACTCGCTGTGCAGCCGGATCCGGTCCGCGTTCACATTGCCGGACAGATCGGCTGTCGCCGCCGCCCTCAGGCTTTTGGGCCGCTCCGGGGTCACCGGTTCGTCGCTTGAGCGCAACATCGAAACCCGGGCACCCTTGGCTTCAAGGAGCGGCTTGAGTTTTCGCGCCACCTGCAGAGTCAGATCACCCTCCATCACTGGCTGGGTCTTGCCGATTTGAAAATAGCGCGCCTCCATTTGCGCCCAGTCGCCGCCCAGATGCCCCGGATCAATCGCTATGTGCAGGTTTTCTAAAGGTCTTGATGCTGGCGCGGCAGGAAGCTCGGATGCTTTCCGCCAAAACCGCGCCGGGCCCGGAGTCTGCGGGGTCGTTTCGGACGCGAACGGCACCTCCGTCCATTGGTCCGGTCCGGTCCGCACCCGGACTGAATCATCTGTAACGCGCAGATGCGCGGCGCCAGCGTCCCCGGGGGCGTAGTGCTCGTTGAGGATCTGCAGAAACTCAGAGCGCTTGAAGGTATGGGCGCAGGAAGCGAGCCAATCCCAGCTCGGAGCCTTCGCGAGCGGGCTGACCTTTTGGGCTGCGAGATCAGAATGCAGGCCGAGGTTTACGCCGATCCAAAACAGACAGCTCACGAGCATCGAGTTTCCAGCGCAAAGACCAATAAAAGCGGCTGTGGAGGAACGCTGGAATGCGGGGCGGATTTTGGCGATGCCGCAGGCTGCTTTGATTTTAGCAAAAGGCCGGTGTTTGGCTTCCGTCGGCTGGGGGCGGCGCATGAGCGAGACTGTACCCTACCCGCATCGTTGCGTCACGCCGCGCTAAGCGCTTTTCTGCGGGTGATATTTTTGGAAAGATTGGGATTTCGCTGGCTATTGGGGCGTATCAGGTGCTGTTGAATGGATGCAAGGCATCCTTAGCGCGATGGATCAATCTGGCTGGGCAACGATGGCGGGATGTTTAGATGAGAGCGATGGTCTCTTGTTGAGTCGGGAATGCGAGGAGGCTTGTCTCGAAGGAGAATTCCAAAGGGCCGGCGTGGGCCGTGGTGCGGGCCTCGCAGTGCACGAGGACATTCGGAGGGATCATATTTTGTGGTTGGTGCCTGGTGAGGCCACGCAGGAACAGCAGCGCTATTTGGACAAGCTCGAGGGGCTGCGGCTCGCGTTGAACCAGCGCTTTTTTCTTGGACTGTTTGAATTTGAAGGCCACTTCGCCGTGTATCCGCAGGGGGCGTTCTACAAGGCGCATTTGGACCGGCACGCCGGGACGCGGGGGCGGATTGTGACAGTGATTCTTTACCTCAACCCAAACTGGCAGCCGGGTGACGGAGGGGAATTGAAGCTATGGACCACCATCGGGGATAAGACTGGGGCGTTTGTGCTCATCGAACCCAGGATGGGAACGCTGGTGTGTTTTCTTTCGGAGGACTTCTGGCATGAAGTTCTGCCAGCGCGCAAGACGCGCATGAGCATCACGGGTTGGTTCCGGGAACGCTAAGAAGCACCCGATGATTTTGGTCAATGGCCAGTCATTTGGACTCGGCGGGAATCAGTTTTTTGGTGGCGTCCATTGGCAGCACCAGCAAGCCCGCCAGCACGAAGCAAGCGGAGAGGGTCAGGAACACGAGGACCTTGCCGTCGCCACCGCCAACCCGCATTAGCCATGGGATGAGCAGAGCTCCCGCGCTTGCACCAAGGTTGCCCCACATGTTGCCCCATCCGCCGGCGGCGGCAGTGGCTCTACCGCCGACGTCGCCCATGAAGGCCCAAAGGGCAGGGTTGGCAAGATCTGTGCAAAGTGAAACAAGGGCGCAACAACACACCAAGGCCCAGGTGGAGGTTGCAAAAGGGCAGCATGCATATGCGGCTGCGCAGACGGTCATCGCGCTGGCCATCGGCAGCACCCTGCCCCAACGCAGGCCGAAACGACGCGTCGCCCAGTCGCAGTAGAAGCCGCCGGCAATCTGGCCGAGCATGCCGAAGGCGAGGATGCAGGTGAGCATCCGACCTCCCTCAACCTCGCCGACGCCGCGTTCCCTCACCAAATAAGTCGGAAGCCATGTCACCAGAAATCCCCAGCCGATGTTTTGCAGGACTTGAGCTGCGGAGTTGCACCAAAGACTGCGGCTTTTGAGCAGGCTGCCGATGGCGCTTTTAAACTCCCGCGCATTCAGGGGAGCTTCACCTTCGGATTTGCCGATCAACTCGATTTCAGCGGCATTCACCCGCGGATGCTCATGTGGGCTGGAACGCACGACCCTCCAGAACACAAACGCAATGACAAGTCCGATTGCCCCGTCGATCCAAAGTGAGGTCCGCCAGTTCCCCATCGTCACGATCAGCCAAATGGTGAGGAATGGCGCGAGAGTTCCGCCGATGCGTCCGCCCAGAGCCACCATTCCACTCGCGGTGGCGCGGTCGCTGACGGGAATCCATTTGCGGACCATCGCCATCGAAGTCGGATAGGCGCCTGCCTCGGCCACCCCGCAGAGCAAGCGCGCCGCAAGCAGCCCTGCGAAGCTCATTACAAAACCCGTTAACGCAGTGAAAAAAGACCAGAGCACGATGTAGATGGTCAGCATCGGACGCGCGCCGAACCTGTCGCTTGCCCATCCAGCCGGGACCTGCAGCAGGGCGTAGGTGAAAAAAAACGCTCCTAGAACGCGCCCGATTTCCTCGTTGGTAAGCTGCAGGTCGTTGTTAAACGAGGCGGACTTCACAATCTCGCCCATGCAGATCCGGTCGAGGTACAAAATGAAAGCCATCAGCATCGTCACCCCGATGATGCGGTGGCGGATTTTTGTGGGGGTAGAGTTCATGGTCGACTGTCGCGAGGACGATTCGGTCGGCGAACCAGCCGAGATGAACCAGGACTATCCTAATGCGTGAATCGCTGCCAGTCTTCAACTTCGGTCATGTGAAGGTGTTTTTGGTTCCAATAGTTGGCGTTGGTAAATTCAGTTGCTGGCCCCAAAGCTTCAGAAGCGCGAGCTGATGACAGCCACGCTCGGAGCGAAGCGTTTGCCCCCTGGGAGCGCGTAGCCCCAGCTGCGCTTACACGTCCCTACATCTGGGACACGTCCTTACATCTGGGTTGCGCCTCTTCGCTGCTTCGCCACCTCTTTGGTGCAATCCACGCGTGGGCGCAGCTGGGGCTACGCGGTCCCAGGGATTGTCGAAGGAGCGCTTTTTTGAGAATGTGGATGTTCTGCGCCGCAAAGAGTGGGCCGCGCGCTTTTCCGAAGCAAAATTGGCCAATCCCTTAGGAAACGGTTCGCCAGATGCCTGTGTTGGTTCTAACAAGAGGGCATGCTCAGGCTTCTTTTTCTCGGTGACATCGTTGGCGAACCAGGACGTAAGGCGGTGATTGACGCGCTGCCTTGGTTCAAAAAGGAGCGTGGCGTGGATTTCATCGTGGCAAATGGTGAGAATTCGGCTGGAGGCCGCGGCATCAGTCCAAAGATCAGCGTGGATTTGCTGCGGGCAGGCGTGGCGGTCATCACCACAGGCGATCATGTGTGGGATCAGAAAGACGTGATTCCCTACATGCCCACCGAGCCGCGCCTGCTGCGTCCGCTTAATTATCCGCCGGGCACGGTCGGTTACGGATCCGTTGTGCTTGATACCGCGAAGGGAAAAGTCGGCGTGATCAATGTGCAGGGCCGCACGTTCATGCAGCCGCCGTTGGAAAATCCGTTTCTGGCGATGGACGCGGAGGTGTCGAAAATGCGTGAACAGACTTCGGTGATTTTTGTGGATGTGCACGCGGAAACCACCAGTGAGAAAATTGCGATGGGCCGGTTTTTGGACGGCCGCGTCTCCGCTGTGGTCGGAACCCACACGCACACGCAAACCGCCGACGAGCAGATTTTCCCCGGAGGCACAGCCTTCCTGTGCGACGCCGGAATGTGCGGGCCGGTGGACGGCGTGCTCGGCCGGGATGCCGATTCGATCATCCAGCGGTTTCTCATCAGCAGGCCCGTGACGTATCCGATCGCGAAGGGGCCTGTGGTTTTGCACGGAGCGCTGATCGATATTGATGAAACCAGCGGCCGCGCGATGCATATCGAGCGGGTGGTGCACAGGGCGCCTACGGAGGGTTGATGGTGAATCCAGTGTTCATCACCGGGGTCGAGGCCGTTTGCGGGTTGGGGAATGATCTAGAGGAGTGCCTTCGAAGGTGGGCACAGGGCGGCACGGGTTTGTCCACGGGGCATGCGGTTGCGGGGGTGGAGCATCTTCCGATCGGGAGGATCGGGCAACGGGCGTTTTTGAAAGGCAGGCGCTACGGGGCCGCGTCGAATCTTGCGGTTCATGTGGCAAGGCGCGCGGTGGAATCGGCGGGTTGGTCGGCCGAAGCGCTTGGAGACGCATGGATTTTCGCGGCGAGCAGTCGCGGGAACGCCGGCGAGCTTCTGGGCGCCCACGCGTGGCGACGGCCGATGCGCAAGCTGCGCGCGAGTAACTCCATTCACAGCGAAATCGCCGCAGCGGTGAGCATCGAGCTGGGGGTGCGTGGCCCTTGGCAGCTACTGTCCAATGGATGTTCATCCGGGCTGGACGCCTTGGGTCTGGCGGCCATGGCCGTCGGTTCCGGTCAGGCGCCGCGCGCGCTGGTCCTGGCCTCCGAATTGCCGCTGGTGCCGGAGTTGCTCCGGGATTTCTCGGATGCAGGTCTGCTGGCGAAGGACGGTTTGAATGATCCGTTTTCCGCGGCGACCACCGGTTTTTTGCCAGGGGAGTCCGGGGTGGCGATTACTCTGGAGGGTGCGCCCGGATTGGACCCGGCGCGGTGGTTTTGTCGTGTGGAGCGCTACGCAGCCAACAGCGACGCATATGATTCGCTGGCCACGCCCGAAGATGGCCTGGCGCTGGCCCGGCTCTTGCGGTCGGTCTGCGGTGGAATCGGCGGAGCGGGCGTTCACGCACCCGCACGGATTTGCACCCATACGACGGGAACCCGCGTGCATGCGGTTTCCGAATTGAATGGGATCCGGGCGGCGTTTTCGGACGCCGCCGGCGTTCCCGCCCTGTTGCCGCTCAAGCCTTTGACCGGCCACACCCTGGGCGCGAGTGGCCTGCTGGACGTGGCGCTTCTGGCGGGGGCGCTGAGGACGGGCGAGGTGCCGGGCTGCGCGCCGCATCTGAGCGCGCCGACCGGGCTGATGCTAGCCTCCACGGCGTGGAACCCAGGGGTCGGAGAGCGGATTTTGAAGATTGCCTCAGGAATGGGCGGACACAATGCCGCGGTGCTTCTATCGCGTGTACGAGGCGAACAGACCTGAGGGGGGCTCAAGGGAGCGCTTGAGAATTGGGAACGGTTGGGTGCGCGCTGGGGGTACAGGGTCTTAATAAAACAGGTTGCGAGGCGTGCGCTGGGTCGTAGTCTCGCGTTTTGCATTTTCGCGCTTTGAGTGTAGGGTTCCAAAAGCCCCGATTCTACGCGTGAGTTCGCAGGAAATCAGATGGCTTCGTCGCAAGGCGAAGCCTGTTCTTTCGGTCTACATCTTCAACCCCTAGCCATGATCAACCTTCTTCGCCGTTTTCAGCAGCCCCTTTTGATTACGCTCACCGTGCTCGTAATCATCGCTTTTGTCGTTTTGTACGGGGGACCCGGGACGAGGCTGGACCGTTTGGGCTCTGACAGCGTCGGCGTTATTTACGGCCGGAACGTGCCCTCCGTAGAATACGGTGCGATTGGAAGGCAGTTTGAGATCTGCCGAGCGCTCGGGATGTTCGACGTGCTCATCCCCCTCTCGGGCAATGCGCGCACGATGCAGGATGCCGTGGACAACTACGTTTGGAACACACTCGTGCTTCGCCAGCAGGCTCGCAAGATGGGGATTCTGCCCACGGAAAATGAAATTACAGAAACGATCAAATCGATGTCCGCGTTCAAGTCCAGCGGACAGTATGATCACTCGCGTTATCTGATGGCACTTCAAAGCCTGCTCGCCCCGCGCGGGATGAATGCCATGCACCTGGAGGAGTTGGTGCGGGACGTGCTGCGGTTGCAGGCGCTGCGCAATGTTCTTGCCGCGAGCAGCGCTCCGGCTCGGGACGAGCTCGAGCAGGCCTACAGCCAGCAGTATCAGAAGGTCGAGGCGTCGGTGGTGCGCGTTTCAAAGGAAGAAATCGCCAAGACGGTTTCCGTTTCGGCGGAAGATCTGCAGTCCGCTTTTGAAGCGCGCAAAGATGGCTTGAAGACGGATGAAAAGCGGAAGGTCGAATACGTGCATTTTGAGTTGCCCAAGGGTGAAAAGGAAGGCGAGCGTCCCAGTGCGGAAGCCATGCAGAAGGTGGTGGACAAGGCGGCTGATTTTGCCGCCGCGATGATGGAGCAGACTTCCAAGAGCGAGGATTTGGCCAAACAGTTCGAGGTGGAGTTTAAGGCGAGCCCGATGTTCTCGATGGGCGAGCGGCTGCAGGAGTTCTCCAACCAACCGCGCGTTGTTAACGCGGCTTTCCAGCTCACAAAAGAAAAGCCGGTGTCGGATATTGTCGGGACGCCGCAGGGGTATTTTGTGGTGAAACTCCTGGAGGTGCAGGATGCGCGGCCCTTGTCCTTTGAGGAGGCGAAGGCGCAGCTCGAGGAGCGGCTCAAATCGGAGCGCACGCGTGAGGCCCTTTCATTGAAAGCCTCGGAAGCGCGCGGCAAGATCGACGAGGCGTTGAAGGCTGGCAAAGGGTTTGCGGCTGCGGCCGAGGCGGCTGGACTGAAGGCGGAAGCCATCGAGCCGTTTTCTCGCGGGGATTCCTCCCTGAAAGTCGAGGATGCCTCAGTGATCCAGAATAGCGCGCTGGAGCTCAAAGACGGGCAGCTGAGCGCTCCGCTCGACGGCAAAGACGGTTCACTGATCGTGTTTTTGTCAAAGAAACTGCCGATCAACGAGGAAGACTTCGAGAAACAAAAGGCGGGACTGATGCCGATGCTCGAAACAGGCCGTGTGGATGGCCTGTTGGTTGAGTGGATCGATCGGCAGCGCGCTTCCTCGGGCTTGCAGATGACGATGCAGGCGCGCGGTTCAGTACAGTAGTCGCTGTCTTGAGCGTAAGGATAATGCAGTGGATAATGCAGTGGATAATGCAGTGGATAATGCAGTGATCTCTCGGATGTTGGTGTCGGCAGACGTCACCTGGTGTCTGAGAATGCTGCGCACGCTCAAGCGCGTCCACGGGCGGTTGGAGAGTTGAGATGCACGCGGGTGTTGTTCGTGAAACAAGCGGCTCGCGTGGCGGAGGTTTCTTCGCTGATACTTAAGCATGTCCGTACCTAGTCAGGAAATTGAAGAGCTCTTCGACGATGCCAGTGGCGACCTCGCGCTGGGTGAGCTCGAGGCTGCATCGCAAAAATATCTGCGATGCGTTCAGGTGGACCCGGAGTTCTTTGAGGGCTGGCATGCGCTGGGGATGGCGCACATGAAACTTGGCCGGTACGCGGAGGCGATCGAAGCAGGATTGAAGTCGGTGGAGCTCAGGCCCAAGGACCAGCTAGCGTGGTCCAGTCTGTCGCTGTTTTACGTGCGCAACGGTCAGATCCCGGAAGCTGAAGCGGCCGGTGCCAAGGCCCGTGTGCTCGGCTGGGGCCAACAACTGAAGGATAAGGCGCCGGCCACAGAGCCGTCCTCGCAATAACGCGAAGTAGCGCGCAATCGCGCAATGGCCTGATCGGGTTACAACAAGACTGATGCGGACGCTCATTCGCACAGAATCTTCGTCCGTCCGGGGCGCTTTCGTCACAGCGCAATCGAGGACCTGAAGATCGTGTTATGCGCTTCGGATTTCGCTGATCAACTTTGTCCCGATGCCTATCTGTCGGTCGAGCGGGATGCCCGCGCAAGTGAGCAGGGTGCCAAGCAAATCCCCCTGGTTAGCGCTGACTCCGGGCACGAACCGGCCCGTTTGAATCGAGCCGCCGCCGCGTCCGGCGATGAGGAAGGGCAGATTTTCTCGCGAATGCTTGTTGCCATCCTCGAGGCCTGAACCCCAAAGCATGATGCAGTTGTCCAAGAGCATCCCCTCGCCTTCAGTGAGGCTTTGCATCCGCTGGATCATGTAGGCGAATTGCGAGACATTGAACTCCGTGATCTTCGCAACCTTGTCGACTTTATCAGCCTGGTTGTTGTGATGCGTCACCGAATGATGTTGGTCGGTGAATCCAAGTTCAGGGTATGACACGCCATTCGGCGTCGAACCAATGTAAGTGCTCACGCGGGTAGTGTCCGTTTGGAACGAGAGCACGGTCAGGTCACACATGATTTTCATGTATTCGCTCCGCCGGTCGCCTTCGGGAATCTTGATTTCAATCGGCGGCGAATCTGAATCGTTGCGCCTCGCAACGCTGACGCCGGCCGCCTCGAGCGCGGCTTCTTTCTGACGCAGTTCGACTGCGGCGATCCTGCGCTCCACGGACCGCACGCTGTCGAGATACTCGTCCAGCTTGCGTTGGTCATGCGCCCCAAGATTGCGCCGCAAATCCTTCGCGCCCCCAAGCACCAAGTCCAGCATACCGCGGTCGAGCTTGTCCGCCTTGATCGAGGTACGGGCATTGCCGGCTGGCTGTCCGCCTTGTTTGTCCTTGAAAAGCCGGTTGAACACGTTTCGCGGATTGGTTTCCGCCGGCACCGGCTGAGTGGGCGAGCGGAAGCTGCAGTGTGAATAATAGGCCTCGTTAAGCCCCTCTTGATTTTCCTTGTGAGTTTGCGGCATCGTCGCGAGCTCGAGTGATGGAAGCTCCGTCAAGCCGCCGATGTAGTTCGCCGCGATTTGATCGGCGGAAATTGCGATATTCACGATGCTGCGCCGGGAAGCATCCGGCAAAGTCGCCGTAAGCCATGTGGATAATTCCAACGCATGCGGCGCGCCATTAAGAGGCGAGATGGGCACGCCCGAAATGCCTTTTAGCATGAGGCACTGATGCAAGACCGAACGCAAAGACTCGAGTGCCGGCGGCGGCTCCGAAAGAAAGGTATCAGGACTCTTGGGCCAGAACTGATCCATGATCACTCCATGTGGCATGTACATGAATCCGAGCCTCACGGGGGGCTTGAAGCCCTTGCTCTTGGGTTGCTCCGCCCAGCCCATGCTCTCCAGCAAGGGCAAAGCGAGAGAGGCGCCCAGCCCTCTTAAGCAGGTCCTGCGGTCAATCAGCCAGTTTTTTTTCATTTGGATGCTCCCTCTAATTCCCGAACACGGCGATGCCTGAACGGATAGCTTGTTACCACTTGTGTAATCAGCGTCTGCATGCGGTAACCGTCTTTGGCGATTTGCTCGGTCATCCCGTCTAGCACGACATCGTCGTACCCTTCAAGCTGTCTGCACAGTGCGTAGGCGAGAAGCTTTTCCGCAATGTTGCGGCTCAGGTCATCCGCGCGCCCGGCGATGATCGTCTTCAGTTCCTTCGGGGAAGAGAACGCCTTGCGCCCCGGCAGCTCGCCTGTGGCGTCGATGGCAGTGCCGTTTTCATCCGCATCCCGCCAACGCCCGATTGCATCGAAGTTCTCAAGCCCGAATCCGATTGGATCTAGAATTTTGTGGCAGTTCGCACAAACAGCATTCGTGCGGTGCATTTCGGTGCGCTGGCGCAAGCTGAGATTCGCGATTTTCTTTTTGTCCTGTTTTTCGAGGGACGGAACATTTGGCGGCGCGGGCGGGACGTGTTCACCCAAAATCTGTTCCAATACCCAGACCCCGCGATTCACCGGGCTAGTCCTGTCTGGAAACGACGTGGTTGCCAAAACACCAGGCATGCCAAGGACGCCACCGCGGTTCGGATTTGAAAGCGCGACCCGCCGCATCTCGGGGCCGGCTACTTCCGTGCCGAGTCCGTACACTTGTGCGAGCGTGTTGTTCAGAAAGGTGAAGTCGCAATCCACGAATTGGAGGACGCTGCCGTTGTTTCGCACGATCTCGTCAAAGAGCAACCTTGCTTCGTCGTACATTGCGGATCGCATCGGCTGCGTCATTTGCGGAAATTTCACCGTGTCAAAGGCCTTGCCGGCGAGTTTATCCAGCCCCAGCCACTGCGCACCGAATCCGTCAAACAAAGCCCGCGAGCGCTGGTCCGAAAGCAGTCGTTTAACCTGAGCGTTCAGCACCTCGGGGTTGTTGAGCTTACCGCCGTCCGCGAGCGCGGCTAGCTCGGGGTCGGGCATAGTTGCCCAGATCAGATAGGAAAGTCGGCACGCGAGTTGGTAATCGTCGACGGGCATGATGGCCTTGCCCAGCTCGGGTTCGACGGCGGGAGTGATGAAGAGAAATTGCGGGGAAACCAGAGCGGCCTTGAGCACCATCCGGAGGGCGCCGAAATAGGAGCGTTGATCGGCGATCGCCAGGTCAAACACATTCATGAGGACGGCCAGCTCCGACTCACTCGCCGGCCGGCGGAACGCTTTTCTTGCGAGTGATCGCGCAGCAACTCGCGCGGCATCGCGGGCGTTCGTGCCGGCTGCTGGGGTGGGACCGAACAGCTCTTTTTGCAGGGCGTTCGGGGGAGCTTCCTCCGGGGCTAGTGCGAGGCTAAGCGCCTCGTTGGTGATGACCAAATACTGCTCCATGAGGAGCGGGGAGAGTGAGTTCAGGTATCCCGCGCCGAGCACTTCCTCCGGAAGGTCGAAGGCGACCTCCGGCTGCACTCCCAGCAGGTCGTGCAGCGTGTTTGCATATTCCATCCGGTTGAGGCGGCGGATGACGAACGTGCCGGGATCCTTCGGGCTAAGATATTTCATGTTCGATACCCAATCGATGAACGTCTGCGCCTCCTCTTCGGAGGGATGTTTTTGAGCGTCATCTGGAGGCATGTCATGTGCTTTGAGGGTTGCCACCGATTGTTTCCACTGCCGGCGGAAGGCCGACCCGCCCGGGTTTTTGAGCGCGGAGCGAAACGTCATTCCGCCCTTTTGTTTTTTATCGCCATGGCATTCCGAGCAGTAGGTGGAAACAAAGGGAACGATTTTTTCCTGGAACGTCTTTTTTGCATGCGCCTGTGCGGCGATGAATTCGGAATCAGCTTCCGAACCAGAGGAAGAAGCAGAGGAAGAGGCAGAGGCAGAAGCGGCAACGGCGGGATAGCCCACCAGCGCAAGCCAAAGCCAGAGCGCAGAGAGAAGAGACTTCCCTGCTCTACCCAGCAGCCGTGGAGAAGGAGGGGCAGCAGCAGGGTTCACCGGGGCAGAAGTTGTGAGCGAAGAGGTCACCATCGGGATTACCCCGATGGTGACAAAATCGTAGTGTCTTTCTCGAGCCTGATCGCAGGCCAGTGCCTATGGCGCGGCGATGCTGACGCGGACCTCTGTGGACGTTTGCGACCCGTACGGATTAGTGGCTATCACCTTGTACAAGCCGCTTGCTTGAACCCCTTTGGTTTTTAACTCCAAAGTTGGCACCGTAGTACGTTTCAGCAGCTGGCCGTTCTTGTACCAAGTGTAGCTCACGGGTCCCGGCCCAGACACCTGAGCGGTGAGCCTCAGTACGTCGCCCGCTTTCAGTCCGATAGGCTCAACGGGCTGCTGCGTGAACACCGGCAACCCTGGCAATTGCACGAGCGCCTCACGCGAAACGGTGCTGCCAACCGCGCTGGTGGCCTCGAGCGTATACGCACCGCAGTCGGCGACCTGCAGTCCCTTGATTGTGAGTTCCGCTGTTGTCGATCCACTGACGGTTCGTGAAGGTGAGACTTGGTCAAACAGGGTCACGCCATTTAGCTTCCACTCGTACTTCGTCGCGCCAATGACGGTTGCTGAGAGCTTTAGTTCGGTCCCACCTTTGGCAATATTCACCGATTGCGGATGCCCGCGAAAAGCCGGCGGATTCCGCCGAATCTGCACGCCGTAAACCCATCCACGATCACTTCCGGCACGTAGCGCGGCGTCTTTCGAATACTGGAACTCGATGGATTGCCTGTTACCCTCGGGCAGATTGACCTGAACCGGGATCCATCCGCTTTCGCCTGAAATGACCAGAGGCTGGCCGCTCACAGCGTCCGTGGCGGGTTTCCCGTTGATGAGGCATTTAAGCGTATCCTTGCCGGCCTCGCTGGACACCATCCACCAGAACGTCATAAGCGCAGGGCCTTTTGCGAAAAAGCGCACCGCGCTCGACATGTTATCGGCCACAATTCCGCTCACCGCGACCGGGCCTTGGATGCCGTCAAAGCGTTTCGCCATCGTCCCGGTCCAAGGAGCGAGGGCGGTTGTGAACATTGTGCGATTTTCGTCGAGCCCCACGCTCAGCGAAACAGATGGCAACTCGATGCGCACATTCAGAACGCCCTCTGCCTTCGCGTTCGCGGTGGCAACGGCGAGCTTGATGTTCCATTCACCCGCTTCGGTTGGGGTGCCGCTGAATGTCATGCGTGCTGCATCGAAAAGAATGCCCGGCGGAAGCGGGGCGGGTGCCTCGCTGACCTGCACGCCGGCTGCCAGACTCAGCGCGTAATTGAACGGCTGGCCAACGATGCCGCTAGCCTTCGTGAGGCTTGGCAATAAAGGCGTGCTGACCGTGTTGGACACCGCGCCTGAAAGCTGGTACTCGCCCACAGATCCGTACGCGGAATAGCCGGATGTATAACCGCTGGCGGGCCGCGACCCCGTTGACGCCGAGCGCACCACCAGCCAGTAAGTCCCCGCAGGCACGCTGCGGCTCAAGGAGGCCCCCAGGGTTTCCAACGGATTCGAGAAGGCCAGCGTCGCGCCGGTTCCGTCTTTCAACTCGAGCTGCGCGTCGATATTCGCGAAAATATTAGCCACGGGGCGTATGGTCGCACTCACTGTCCCGCCCGTAGTGCTGAACTGATGCAGGTCTCCGGCATCCGAGCGCCTGATGAGTCCGCCGACATTAAAGGTGCCGTTGATGATTGGCAGCGAGCGGATCGCGTCGCTCATCGTGGTGCCAATCACCGAGTCCGGGCGATACCCAACTCCGTTCAAATCGCGAGAAATCACGTACAGATCGTCCTCCGTGTTGTTGGCTCCCGCGTACTCGCCCTTACTCCATTGGGTGACGTTTTTTGAAAAGGGCGCCCCCATGATGGGACCCCAGCTGGTGGGAACGCTCATGTCGCCCCCATGACCGGCGTAGTACGCGCTGCCGCGAGTCGCGCCATCGTGGTTTAATCCGAAGGTGTGCCCGACCTCGTGGGAAATCGTATCCGTCGCCGATTTTACTCCCAAGTTGAAAACCCAGCATGGCACCGTAGATGAAAAGTTCCTACCCGCTCCGCTCCACGAGTTGAGATACGCGACCCCGCCAGAGCCGGGTGCCGCTGTGCTGGTCGGGGTGACAATGACCCACATTCTCCGGCCAACGGGCGCGGCCGCATAGTCCGCCAGGTTGGTTGTGATGGTTAAATCAAACGGTGCGAAATCCTCCGCAACCGACCGGATAATCACGTCCACTTGTTCGGCGGTGAAGCTCGATGGAGCCGCCGAAATAAGTCTTCCGCCGTTCCAAGCCGGGTCGGTGACTTGCGCTCCGTCGAAATCCACATAAATGACCCCCTTCGCGCCCGGACGGGTGTTGATGGATGGAATGGCCGCTCCCTGCGCGATCGTGACCCCTGTCGAACTTGTGCCGGCAAGTTCCGCCTCGCTTGCCGGGGACTCCCTGTACTTTGTGCACATGAGCGCCTCCAAAGGCCTCTCGATCATCACAATATCCCCGGACGGCTCGGTTGTGATCTCGTATGCAAACTCAAGCTTTGGAAACAGAATGAATCCGCTGATTTCATCAAAGTTTGTGTTAAGCGCGAAGGTTCCCTCGACACCCTCGAGCTCCCCGCCCAATCGCAACCAACCCACATCTTCCGTTCGCAGCGCAATCTGAGCGGCGAAGTCCTCGCCATCAAATGCGGGCAATGAGATCCGGTCGCCAGCCGCGAACCCACGCCAAGCGGCAAGGCTGGAGCGGCTGAGCCTCGCAACGCGCCCTCGGTCCGTATGCGGATTCATCGCCGTACGAACCGCAGGTAAGCGGTCGCCCTCGAGTCGCGGCACGCCGGAATCGCGAACCAAATCAAAAACGCGTTTTGCGGGAGAGCTCTTCGCGCCAGCGGCCGGTGCGGATGAACCTCGTTGCGCGCCCGGTTCTCGCCTTTCTCGCCCTATATCCCCGTGAGGTTGCGCAAGCCCCACTTCCTCCGTTCCACCAGGCCTATCTGCGAGGACGTCGCCGCGCGCCTTCTCCCGTGCCGTCGAGTTCGCTAGGTAAACACTCACGCTCGCCACCAACACCAACCCGAGCATGAGACCGCTGCGTCTGGTCACATCGAGTTTCATAGTTTTGCTCCGAGGGGGGTTAAATCCTCTGAGAACCATTTAGCATCAGCCATGCCAACTGCATCAGAGGCATGCAAAACCTGTGAACACCTCCGTAAGTACGGACTTTGGCTCTCGGTGCACTGTCTCATATTTGAGAAAGTTAAATGTGGTTTCTCATTTATGAGAAACTACATAAAATCCACAAACAATTAATTTGGAATTATTACCAAACTAACAAAGCGACGTCTGAGAACCTTCCAATACCATGTCATCCCGCGTCGATTTGGCTTTCGCTGTGCAACCCCGGGATTCTTTGCGATTTTTCAAACAAGGCTGCTGTGGTGCGCGTCTTTTTGCGACAGCCTCAATCTTCTACTTCTATCCCTATGTCACTGTCGCATCTGTTTCACATTCACCATGAGCCCACCTCGCATCCAGACGTCGTCCTCATCGGCGCGGGGATCATGAGCGCAACGCTTGGAGTCATTCTCAAGGAACTGCATCCCTCTCTCAAGATCGAGGTGTACGAGCGGCTCGACGTAATTGCAGGCGAAAGTTCCGATGCATGGAACAATGCAGGAACGGGGCACTCCGCCTTTTGCGAACTCAACTACACGCCACAGCATGAGGATGGAACCATTGAAACTGCCAAAGCGCTCAAGATCGCGGAGGCCTTTGAAGTGTCGAAACAATTCTGGGCGTATCTTGTCGAAAATAAACGCATCTCAAATCCGCGTTCGTTCGTAAATGTCGTGCCTCACATGAGCATCGTTTGGGATGACAACGTGGCTTATCTCAAAGAGCGGTTTGAAATGCTGAGCGCATCACCGCTTTTCGACGGAATGGTGTACACTGAGGACAAATCGCAAATCGAGAAGTGGATTCCCCTCATGACTGAAGGCCGTGATCCGAAGCAGCGGCTTGCAGCGACCCGAATGGAAGGCGGCACGGACATGAACTTTGGTGCGCTCACCCGCACGCTGTTTGCATATCTTCAGTCGCTACCAAACGTTTCGGTGCACCTCAACCACGAGGTGACTTTTATTGAGAAGCGCAAGAAAGACGGCCACTGGGAACTGGAGGTGCGCGACAACAGGGCGGGCAACAAACGCACGCTGGAGACGAAGTTTCTTTTTATCGGCGCAGGCGGCGGCTCGCTCCCGCTTTTGGAAGAAACAGAAATCCCAGAAGCCGAGGGTTACGGCGGTTTTCCCGTAAGCGGGCAGTGGCTGGTGTGTCAGAACGAGGAGGTGATCCGCCGGCATTCCGCGAAAGTTTATGGCAAGGCCGAGGTTGGTGCCCCGCCAATGTCTGTGCCGCACCTCGACACGCGTATCATTGACGGAAAAAAGGCGCTGCTCTTCGGTCCATACGCCGGGTTCTCCACAAAATTTCTCAAGCACGGCTCGCTTCTTGACCTCCCCGATTCGCTCCAAGTCGACAACATCTTGCCGATGGTGGCCGCCGGCCTCCACAACCTGCCTCTTACAAAATATCTGATCGATCAGGTGAGACAGTCGCCGGAGGACAGGCTTGAAGCGTTGCGCAAATTTGTGCCCACCGCAAAAATGGAGGATTGGGTTTTGCAAGAGGCCGGACAGCGCGTGCAGATCATCAAGAAAGACCGTGACGAGGGTGGAAAGCTCGAGTTCGGAACGGAGATTGTAAGTTCAGCCGACGGGTCGATTGCGGCGCTGCTTGGCGCGTCGCCCGGGGCTTCAACGGCCGTCTCAATCATGCTCGAGCTGTTACAAAAATGTTTCGGTGAACAGATGAAAACACCCGAGTGGCAGAGCAAAATCCAAGCGATGATTCCTTCCTGGGGGCGCTCCCTTGCAAAGGATGCAGGCTTGTGCGCAACCACGCGCTCCAGAAGCAACGCCATCCTGCAAATGAGCGCCCATTGATTCCCGCGAGGCATGCTCAGTAACCAAAAATTTTTATGAACAACACCGATTGGATCCAAAAACTCCGCGAGGTCCATGCCTGCGGAATACTTGCCGCGAAGTCCGGCCGACGCTCCCCAAAAAGCATGTTCACCCCGGAGGAAGTCGAGTTTCTTCATTCAATTGGATGTTCCGCGCAGGAGCTCTTTGATTTTGTGGACGACTATCTGAGTGACGGTGAGCCGGACTTGGAGGAGGTGATCGCAGTGCAGGCCATCAGACGCGACTATTTCCTGAACGTTATGGGTGGAGTCGCCACGAGCCACATCGCATCGATGGCGGATCTGCCGGCCAAGAGCGCGCCGATCGACGGCATTTCATGGCTTCCGCGGCTGATTGTGAAAGCGCGCCTAAAGCTTAGGGGAGAGATGCCCACGGATTTGATGTACGGTTGCGGAGGCGACCGTCCGTTTGTGAAAAAAATGCGTACGACCCTTGCGGGTTTCCTTCAACTCGTCCGCGATTGTGGAGAGGACGACAGAAAGATTGTCGATACCTTGAAGCGATCCGCCGGCATCCTGTAGTCCTTACGGACATCGACGAAAGAATCCTGCACACTAAACGCACAATCCATCGCTTCAACTCTCGCCGCTTTCTCCAGACTACCAATGCAAGAAAAACTCCTCGAGGCCGCAATTACCGCTCGCTTGCGAGCGTACGCACCTTACTCAGGTTTTTTCGTCGGCGCAGCGGTTCTGGCTGATGGCCAGATTTTTTCCGGGTGCAACATCGAGAATGCCTCCTACGGGCTTACCAGCTGCGCGGAGCGGACGGCGATTCTCAAGGCGGTATCGGAGGGAGTTCGCACGATTGAGGCGATCGCTGTGGTTGCAGACTCACCGGGTCCCGTGTCGCCGTGCGGCGCGTGCCGGCAGGTGATTGCTGAATTTGCGCAGAGGTCTGTTCCAGTCTACGCTGCTAATTTAAGCGGGATGCGCCGGACATGGACCGTGGAGGAATTGTTGCCGGGTGCGTTCGAGGCCCGCGACATGATGGAAACAACACCTCAATAGCGGCTCGACCTGTGACACCAGCTCTTGTCCTGGAACAAACGTTCTAAATTTCACAGCGCATGAAACCGTTCCATCGCATTCACCTCATCGTGATGGATTCTGTAGGCATCGGCGCGGCACCCGATGCGGTTGAATTCGGAGACGAAGGCGCCGATACGATCGGACATATCGCAAAAGCGGTCGGGGGTCTTCAACTGCCGTTCCTTCGCGGTGCCGGGCTCGGAACCATAGCAAACATCACTCCATTGGGTACCGAGCGAAAACCGATCGGCTATTTTGCCAAGATGACTCCTGCTTCTCGCGGGAAGGATACAATGACCGGGCATTGGGAGCTGATGGGGCTTTCGCTAGACGTCCCGTTCCGCGTGTTTCCGGACGGGTTTCCACCAGAGCTCATTCGGGCGATCGAAGGTTATGCCCAGCGCCCTGTAATCGGCAACAGGGCTGCGAGCGGCACTCAGATCATCCAAGAGCTGGGTCCGGAGCAAATGCGTTCCGGAGCGCTAATTGTTTATACATCAGCCGACTCTGTGCTGCAGATTGCCGCGCATGAGGAGGTCGTTCCTCTCAAGGAATTGTACGCGATCTGCAAGTTTTGCAGGCAGCAAACGCTGAAGGATCCTTACATGCTGGGGCGAATCATCGCCCGCCCTTTTACGGGTGTAAGCGGTCAGTTCCGGCGCACCTCAAACCGCCATGACTATGCGCTCAAGCCGTGTGGTAAAACCGCGTTGAACGCTTTGAAGGACGCTGGTCTGGATGTGATCGGACTTGGAAAGATCCACGATATTTTTGACGGCGAAGGAATCACGCGTTCGATCCACACGGTTTCGAATGACGACGGAATGCGCCACTTAATCGCGCTAGCGAGTGAAAGCTTCGAAGGGCTCAGCTTTTTAAATCTGGTGGATTTTGACACGCTGTATGGACACCGCCGCGATGCGAAGGGCTACGCGGGCGCGCTGGAGGCGTTTGATGCTCAGTTGAAGGTTTTCTTTAGCGGGTTGCCTGAGTCAGACCTTGTATTGATTACGGCGGACCACGGAAATGATCCGACGTATCGCGGTACGGATCATACGCGGGAAAACGTCCCGCTACTCGCTTTGTCGCACCGATTTGCCGGAGGCACATCGCTTGGTGTGCGCGAGACATTTGCAGATGTGGCTGCGACAATCGCGGAGAATTTTCGTGTTAAAGCGCCGCAGACCGGAGTCAGTTTTTTAAAAGAACTAGTGTGAAAAAACCGAAATCAAGGAGGCAGTTGAAATCATGAGCATCCATATCAATGCACCGGTTGGCGCCATCGCGGAGACGGTTTTGCTTCCGGGCGATCCGCTTCGCGCAAAGTACATCGCCGAAAAATATCTGGAGGATGCGACTTGCTACAATGAGGTGCGCGGGATGCTGGGATTTACGGGCACGTACAAAGGTAAACGTCTTTCGGTGCAGGGAAGCGGGATGGGGATTCCGTCGATTGCGATCTATGCGAGCGAATTGATTTCCGAGTACGGCGTTAAAAATCTGATGCGTGTCGGCACGTGCGGTGCAATGCAGCCTCATATCCGAATTCGGGATCTGGTGCTCGCACAGAGTGCATCCACGGACTCGAGCTTCAACCGACATGTGTTCGGGGGTTGGGACTATGCGCCCACCGCGAATTTCAAAATGTTGCGCACCGCCTATGAACGTGCCGTTGCTCATGGTATCGAGCCGCATGTGGGGAACATTTTCAGTTCGGACGTGTTCTACCGGGATGACACCACGGTGACAAATCTTCTCACAAAGCACGGAGTGCTTGCGGTGGAGATGGAGACCACCGCGCTGTACACGCTTGCCGCAAAACACAGTGTGAATGCGCTGACCATTTTGACCGTGAGCGACCACTTGATCACAGGGGAAGCCACCACAGCCCACGATAGGCAAACAACCTTTCACAGCATGATGGAAATCGCGCTTGAGACCGCGATCAATCTTTAGCGCGCGTGCCTTTAATGCGAGAGTTTCAGTCCCGTAAATCCAACGAGTGCTTTGCGTATGAGAATGGTTGATTTAATCGAAAAAAAGCGGGATGGGGCCGAGCTGTCTGCGTTGGAGATCAACTTCATCGTGAGCGGTTACACTTCCGGAGTAATTCCCGATTATCAGATGAGCGCCCTCGCGATGGCGATTTTCTTCAAGGACATGACGGAGCGTGAAAGGGCTGATTTGACGCTAGCCATGGCGTATTCGGGTGAGACGGTGGATCTCTCGGGCATCGCCGGAGTGAAGGTCGATAAGCATTCAACGGGTGGAGTGGGAGACACGACGACCCTTGTGCTTGCCCCGCTTGTCGCGTCGCTCGGAATTCCCGTTGCAAAAATGTCCGGGCGCGGACTCGGTCACACCGGCGGAACGGTGGACAAGCTGGAGTCGGTGCCGGGGTTCAATGCGGAAATCAGCCGGGAGGCATTTGTCGATCTTGTAAACCGGCAACAGATCGCGGTCATCGGTCAGACGCATGACGTCGCGCCAGCGGACAAAAAGCTTTATGCGCTCAGGGATGTCACGGCCACGGTCAGTTCGATTCCGCTAATTGCCAGCTCCATCATGAGCAAAAAAATCGCGGCGGGCGCCGATGCCATTGTACTTGATGTGAAGACGGGTTCAGGCGCGTTTATGAAAACGTTGGATGGTGCCCGCGAGCTTGCGGAGGCGATGGTTCGAATTGGCAATAATGTTGGTAGGAAGACCATGGCGATTATTTCCGATATGAGCCAGCCGCTTGGCTTCGCGATCGGCAACGCTCTGGAGGTGCGCGAGGCGATCGACACACTGCGCGGCTCTGGGCCAGCGGACCTCGAGGCGTTGTGCATCGCACTGGGCTGTCAGATGGTGGTCCTCGCAGGAAAGGCGGAGTCGCTGGCCCATGCTGAAGAAAAATTGCGCGAGGCAATTCGTTCGGGGGCTGCGCTTGAGAAATTCCGGCAATGGCTCACCAGTCAGGGTGGAGACGCAGCGGTTGTGGACAATCCGGAGCTGCTTCCGCAGGCCCGGCACCGATTCGAATTGCGGGCGCCGCGAACTGGAGTGGTGCGCGAGATTGTCGCGGATAAGATCGGCCTTGCGGCGATGCTGCTGGGAGCGGGCCGGGCGACGAAAGACTCAGAGATTGATTTGGCGGTTGGAGTGGTACTGCACAAAAAGGTGGGTGATGCCGTGCGGGAGGAGGAGACGCTGGCCACGATCCACGCCAATCGCCAAGACGTCGAAGATGTGATGCGAATGATGCGGGAAAGCATCGAAATATCAGATCATGCGTGCCTGCCTGAATTGATATTAGGCGAGGTGTATTGAAGTGTATCGTGAGTCGTGTCGTGATGGCCAGAGGGCAAGCTGTGTGTGAGCACGCAGCACGTGGAGAATCGGATCTGGGGCTCGGTGCTCCCGGAGGAGTCAGGCTACGCGGTTGCGTAAAGACGGTCTCCTGCGTCGCCCAAACCCGGGACGATGTAGCCTTTCTCATTAATTCCCTGATCGATGGCTGCTGTCACCAGAGTTACTTGTTTGCCATGGCCCTCATGGTTCCCATTGCTCTTGTGCCCCTTGAATGCATGCTCCATTGCACGAATTCCCTCGGGGGAAGCAAGAAGGCTGATGCATGTGATTTCCTGTGCACCGCGTTCCAGTAGAATCCGTGTTGCAGCGATGAGCGTGCCCCCTGTCGCCAGCATCGGGTCGAGTACAAACACCGCTCGTCCGTTGAGAACTTTTGGGATGCGCTCCAGATACACGGTCGGGAGCAGGGTGTCTTCGTTCCGCGCCACGCCCAAAAAACCGACCTCTGCTTCGGGTAGAATTTGCAGGAGTCCGTCCAGCAGCCCCAGACCGGCTCGCAGCACAGGCACCACAACCGGGGCCGGGTTGCAGAGTGTCGATCCTGTCATCGGTGCGACTGGAGTTTGAATGGTCCATGGCTCGACGCTGAGCCGCTTTGTGGATTCGTAGGCGAGAAGTGTGATCAGTTGGTTTGCAAGCCGGCGGAAGGTCGCGCTGTCGGTGGCTTGATCGCGCAGCTGGGTGAGCCTGTGTCCGATCAATGGGTGGGCTGGAGTAATGACGTTCACACTTCCACCGATATCACAGCGGGTGCCGGTGCGGGATGCTTTTGTCAAACCACAGCCGGAGCCGCCAAGCCGCGACCGCGGGATTTGCAAAGGGTCGCGGATGGACGGGGCGAACACGGCGGGTGTCGAATGGCGGGTGTGGAATGGCGGGGTGGAATCGCTCGGGTGGCGGTTCGGCTTCCCTCTGCGGGCGTATCGGTGTTATTCCCAAACATGGCTTACGAAGATGAATTGATTATCTCCTGGGTGGAGCTTCACCGGGATGCGCGGTATCTGTCGCAGTTGCTTCATCAGCGCGGCGCTTGGAAGGGCGTGATTGCAGTGACCCGCGGTGGAATGGTGCCTGCGGCGCTCGTGGCGAGGGAGCTCGACATTCGCATGGTGGATACCGTTTGCATCGCAAGCTACGCACCGGACGCCACGGGCGGCGCTGCCACGCAGCAGGGCGAGCTGCATGTGTTGAAGCAAAGCATCGCGGGCGATGGCGACGGCTGGCTTTTGATCGACGACCTTGTGGACACAGGGCGCACTGCACAGGTGCTGCGAAAACTTTCGCCGAAAGCTTTTTTCGCGACCTTGTACGCGAAACCCGCCGGGCGTTCCCACGTGGACCTCTTTGTAAAAGAGTTCAAGCAAAGCAAGTGGATCCATTTTCCGTGGGACATCACCTACCAGTTTGCAACGCCAATCAAAGAAGGTGGCCGCGCAACCTCCGAACAGGCCTAGCGTAATTTATGAAGGATCGAGTGAGAGCTGAGCGTCGTGCGTTGTAGGCCGCTTCTCATCCATCGAGAAACATTTTGCGCGTACCGATTCATTCAACCAATCACCAAAGGTGCCGCTTTTGAAAGAGAGGGTATAGTTAGCCATCGGCGCCGGATATACCGGCCCTACAGCGCATCCAGAATTCCCGCGATGCAGGCGGAGAGAAAGTTCGCGAGGGTGCCGGCAACCATGGCCCGTATTCCCAATCGCGCGAGGTCGCCGCGGCGTTCGGGAATCAGCGCGCCGATGCCGCCGAGCTGTACCGCTATTGAGCTGAAGTTTGCAAATCCGCACAGCGCGAACGTCGCAATCGTACGTGAGTGCTGTGAAATGGCGTCCGCTGGGAGCCTTCCTAAATCACCGAACGCCACAAATTCGTTTAGTACCATTCGCTTTCCGAGCAGGCTTCCAATGATGCCCGCATCTGCAGTGTTCACTCCCATTAGAATTGCGAATGGCTTGAAAAGCGCACCGAGAATTCTCTCCAAACTCAAACCCGAAAACACGCTGTTAAGAACACCATTTAGCAGCGCCACAAGACCGATGAACGCCACAAGCATTACCCCGACATTGAAGGCCAGCTGCCCGCCCTCAAACGCGCCGCGCGCGGCCGCATCGAGAAAGTTCGCATCCTGGCTCTCGACTTTCACCCTCAAGCTGCCCGCGGTTTTTGGAGAATCGGTTTCGGGAACAATAAGCTTCGCCATGACGATGGCTCCGGGCGCCGTCATTATCACCGCGGTCAGCAGGTGCACGATATCCACATGCGCCATCTGAACGTAGGCGACCATGATGCTTCCCGACACGTGCGCCATTCCAGCGGTCATGATCACCATCAGCTCGCTTTGCGTCAGCGCCGACAAAAACGGTCGGATCGTCAGCGGTGCCTCCGTCTGGCCCATTAAAATGCTTGCTGCGACGCTGACGCTTTCCGCGCCCGAAACCTTCAAAAACTTGCCGATCCCTCGCGCGGTGGTTTCGACAATCTTTTCCATTACACCCGCGTGGTAAAGCACAGCAAAAATACTCGCGACGAAAATGATAACCGGCAGAACCGAGAACGCGAAGTAACCGCTGGCCGGATCCGCCAGATTCCCAAATACGAAGGAAGATCCTTTCGCGGCGTACTGCATCAGACCCTGCACGATCAGCCGCATCTGGTCGAATGCAGCGCCCACTAAATTACCCCGTAACAGTCCCGTACAGACCACGCAAAGAATCACCAAATCAAGCGCCGCATGTTGAAACCGTGTGAATCGTCTGAGCAGCATCGGCACAAACATGGCGCCCGCGACAAACCACGCGGTACCTTGTGGAAAAGGCAGGAAAGACATTGACTGCTGGATCCACGCGCCTTTCAAAACCACGAAGGCGAATAGCCATTGTAAGACGACCCCCCAAACGATCGTCCGCCAGTGGATCGCCTTCCGGTTTGAAGAAAGCAAAAAACCAATCAGCAGGAAAACAAGAATGCCGAGGAAGCCCATGATTGAATTATCGCGAAGTGCTAGCCACCGACCGGATGCCACACGGTCTTGAATTCGACAAAATCACGGATCTGGTACAGCCCCTGCATCGACTCAGCAGTCCAGTCCTTCGGTTGCGCCGCGTCCAAAATCACGGTGCGCTTTACGGAATCTGCGGCGCCCTCCTGGAGCATGGTGCGCTCGGCTTGATCTGCGACGGCGTGTACTGCGCGCAGATGCTCATGCGTCGCAAAGGTTGGAAGCAGATCGGCGCGGCGCCCGCTCAGAAGGTTCACCACGCCTGCTGGAAGATCGCTTAACGCGAGAATTTCCCCTAGTACGATTGCGGCCAGCGGCTGCGAGTGGGAGGCGAGTGCGACGACGGTGTTCCCGCTTACGATCGCGGGGAGTAGCATCGAGAGCAGCGCCAAAAGAGGACGCTCCTCCGGGGAAAGCACCCCAACAACGCCCATCGGCTCAGGTACCGTGAAGTTGAAGTGCTGCGAAGCCACAGGATTGACGCTTCCAAGCACGGCTTGGAACTTGTCGGTCCATCCGGCGTAATGGGTCACCCGCTCGATGGAGGTGTGCACTTCGCGAAGCGCGTCTCTGGCGTTGCTGTTGGTAAATGACAGGACTCCCGCCAATTCTGTTGCGCGCGACTCTAGCATTTCGGCGAGCCGATACAGGATCTGACCGCGATTGTACGCACTGCGGGCCGCCCAACCCTGCGCCCCCTTTGCGGCCGCCTCGACCGCATTCCGCAGGTCTTTCCGAGTGCATAGCGGGATGTTCGCGACGAAATGCCCGTCCGCGTCTTGGAACGGATAAACACCCCCGCTCTCCGACCGGACAAAGGCGCCGCCCACAAGACACTTTGGCGTTTTTAAAACAGGAATTCTAGCCATGGTCATTAGGTTAGTTGTGCGTACTCGAGCAGGCCCTGCGCGCCGCCTTCCCGTCCAAACCCTGACTCCTTATACCCGCCAAACGGGGAGGATGGGTCAAATTTGTGATACGTGTTCGCCCACACCACGCCCGCGCGAAGCTCGGAGGACATTTTTAAAATGCGCGAGCCCTTGTCTGTCCAGACGCCGGCACTCAAACCAAAGCGTGTGTTGTTCGCTTTCTCCACGGCTTCTTCTGCGGTGCGGAATGTGAGCACGGACAGTACCGGGCCGAAAATCTCCTCGCGCGCGACGCGGTGGCTCATGGAGACGTTCGAGAAAATTGTCGGAAGAAAATAATAACCCTTTTTCGGCAGTTTAATTTCGGGCTGGAAAATATCCGCTCCCTCAGTGACACCGCATTTCACAAGAGCGCGGATTTTCTCAAGCTGCGCCAACGAGTTAATGGCACCGATGTCGGTATTTTTGTCGAGCGGGTCGCCCACGCGAAGCTGCTGGATGCGCAGTTTAAGCCGGCGCAGGACAGCGTCAGCGACGGATTCCTGCACCAGCAGGCGCGAACCTGCGCAGCACACATGGCCTTGGTTAAAGAAGATCCCGTTGACGATGCCTTCGACCGCCTGATCGATTGGCGCATCCTCGAATACGATGTTCGCGGCCTTGCCTCCGAGCTCCAAGCTGAGCCTTTTGCCTGTCCCCGCAAGCGCGCGTTGGATTTGCTTTCCAACCTCTGTGGATCCGGTGAACGCGATCTTCGCAGCGCTTGGATGAGTGACGATGGCATTTCCGGCTTTCCCGCCGCCGGTCACGATGTTCACCACGCCTGGAGGCAGTCCCGCATCGGTAAGAAGCGAGGCAAACTTCATCGCGGTGATCGACGTAGTCTCCGCAGGTTTTAGCACCACTGTATTACCGCAGGCGAGCGCCGGCGCAATTTTCCATGCCAGCATGAGTAATGGGAAATTCCACGGGATGACCTGTCCGACCACGCCGATTGGCGCCACGGTGCGGCCAGGGGCGAGGTACTGCAACTTGTCTGCCCAGCCAGCGTGGTAAAAGAAATGTGCGGCGGCCATCGGCAGATCGAAGTCGCGGGATTCGCGGATCGGTTTGCCGCCGTCGAGAGTCTCCGCCACCGCAAACTCACGCGCCCTGTCCTGCAGCAGGCGGGCGATGCGGAATAGATACTTACCGCGCTCGGCGCCGGGAGTGATGCTCCATTTCTTGAATGCGTCTGAAGCGGCTCGGTACGCGGCGTCGACGTCAGCCGCGCCAGCCTCTGCGATCTGAGAAAGCGTCTCCCCATTTCGCGGACTGATGGACGCAAAATACTTCTTTGATTTCGGTGCAACGTTTTTG
>CAMDSZ010000003.1 GCA_945906945.1 Akkermansia muciniphila | reverse complement strand
GATCAATACTTGGGCCTCGGAACCTTCTCGACCGACCCCAATGCGCTGACGATTTCCTCTTTTTTCACATCCGGCGACCTCTCGTCTTGGCCGTGGTTTTGGAAGGCGATTTTTACGATCTGCACGCTGAGTTTTGGATTCAAAGGGGGCGAGGTCACTCCGCTCTTTTTTATCGGCGCATCGCTCGGGCACTCCATCTCCGGATTTGCCTCCGCTCCTCCTGATTTGTTCGCGGCGCTTGGACTGGCGAGCGTGTTTGCAGCAGCGAGTCACACGCCGATTGCCTGCGCGATCATGGGCTGCGAACTCTTCGGAACCGGATTCGCGCTGTACTTTTCAGCGTGCTGCTTTGTGGCGCATTGGGTCAGCGGGCGATCAACAATTTACCGTTCCCAGTTCGATTCGGCGCAACCAACGAGCCGGTGACAGGGTTTTCAGTTAAACCAATCGCCCATCGGCTTCGCATTCACACCTTCCTCACCCCAAAATGCTCACATTCCAAATGAAACACCTTATCGTCATGGCAGCATCTTTGCTCGCCGGCCTTAGTCTCTCCCCCCTGCAAGCGGCCGAAACAAAGAAGCCGAACGTTTTGTTCATTATCGCGGACGATTTGAATGTTTTCCTGGGCTGCTACGGCGACCCCGTCGCGAGAACCCCGAACCTGGACAAGCTTGCGGCAAGAGGGGTCCGCTTTGAAAAGGCGTATTGCACATTTCCTTTGTGTGGGCCAAGCCGCAACTCGATGCTCACTGGACTCTACCCGAACTCAAACGGCATTCAGGCGAATGCACAAATCTTCCGGCAAACCGTCCCGGAACGCGTCAGCCTTCCGCAGGCGTTTCGACAGCAGGGCTATTTTGCCGCGCGCGTCGGGAAGCTTTATCACTACAACGTCCCGGCATCAATCGGCACTGAAGGGCATGACGATCCAGCTTCATGGGAACTCCAGCTCAACCCGGCTGGAGTGGACAGGACTGAGGAGGAACCACGCATCTTTTCACTGCGCCCCGGTTCTTTCGGTGGAACGCTCAGCTGGTACGCATCTCCAAAGCCGGATGAGGATCATACGGACGGAAAAATTGCTGCGGACGCCGAGTGGGTGCTTGAGCGGTGCGCGAAGCAGAAGGATCGGCCGTTCTTTCTCGCAGTCGGATTCTTCCGCCCTCACACCCCCTACGTCGCGCCGAAGAAGCCGTACTATGATTTTTATCCGAATGAAAAGATGCGGATCATTCCAAACATCAAAGAAGACCAGGCGGACATCCCGGCCGCGGGTCTTGCGAGCTACAAACCGGAGCAGGACAAGCTCACCGACGAACTACGGCGCAGCGCGCTTCAGGCTTATTACGCGAGCATCAGCTTCATGGACGCCCAGCTGGGTCATGTGATCGGGGCGCTGGACCGTCTTGGTTTATCCGAGAACACGATCGTCGTCTTCACAAGCGACCACGGTTATCACACGGGCGAACATGGTTTATGGCAAAAACAAAGCCTCTTCGAGGAAAGCGCCCGTGTCCCACTGCTCATTGTGACGCCGGAAGGCAGGTCTAAGAACACCGTCGCAAAAACGCCCGTGAGCCATATCGATCTTTTTCCAACGCTGATGGAGCTCGCTGGATTGAAGGCGCCCGAGGGACTTCAGGGGCAGAGCCTTTGTTCCACCCTAGCAGACCCCAAGACGCAGGGCCGCGGCTGGGCGCTCAGCCAGGTGGTTCGAGGCGGAGGGTTCAAGCGATTCGGCGCGAGTGCTGCGGTTGGGGACGAGGGCGGCCGTTTTTTCGGCTACTCGCTGCGCACCGAGCGCTGGCGCTACACCGAATGGGATGAGGGCAAGAAAGGCAGCGAATTGTACGACCACGAAAAGGACCCCAACGAGCTCGTGAATGTGGCTGGCTTGCCTGAGCACGCAGCGATTGTCAGTAATCTGCAGCGCCAAATTCGAGACGCCGCAAAAGCTTCATTTCCTGCTAGCGGCTTGACGCCGGAGATCAAGAAAGATCAGGGGCTTTGGGCTCCACAGTTCATTGAATAGGTGCCCAAAAAGATCGGGCGGCGTTTTAGATGTCTTTGGTCACCGCGAGCATCCACTCTTGTAGGATCCCATAGAATTGAATCTGAAAAATCGCGATGCCAGAAGGCCCGTGCAAACGAGCGCTGCTTTCCAATTCTTTTTCTCCAAGGTTGTGAGCCGCACTCAAGCAAAGGCGCGCTTGATTCAGAGCGTGGATCCAAGCCGGCAAATTGGCTGCGGGAATCTCCATCTCAAAGCCGATTTTTCCAGCGTGCCGCACACTCTTTAGATCAAGCGCCACCCGGTCCCTGTTAAACTCAAACTGCTCCTCCAGATCCGGTCTTACAAAGGTCTCCCACTCGGCGTCAGCCTCCTCGTCCGCTCCTGCAGTTGGTTGAGGGAAAATGCGCTTTTCCGCCCCGCTGCCAGGAGTCGCAGCCTTCGGAATTTCAGCCACCAAACCCATCAGAAAATCATCGAGGCCGCTGAGCAGGAATGTGTGATCGTCTTTAGATCGAAAAACTAGCTGCTGGCTCATGAGTTTTTTTCAATGGTGGAAAGCAGAAGATAGCCGTGAAGTTGCTGGACGTAAAACTCCGCACGTTCTCGCGCTCCGGACCAAACAATGGAGCGCCCCTTTTGATGAACCTCCAGCATGTGCTTTTTTGCCTTCGCCTCGGAAAAACCAAAGACCTTCACAAACACTTTTGTCACGTAAGACATCAGATTGACCGGATCGTTGTGAACAACGACGTTCCACGGAAGATCCGTAGAAACTGAATCGCGCACTTCGATGTCGGGAAGATCGACACCTGCGTTCCGGATGATGCTCAAGTTAGCCATTTCAAACGCACAAACTGTTTTTAAAAAATAGAGATAAGGGGCAAAAGATAACCCTACGAGGAATGAGGGACAGAGGTGGAAGCGGCATTCACCTCATCGATAAACATCCGTAGTCGTCCGAAGTTTTTCTTTACGGGAACGAACACCAACCTCGGAAGCCCAGCTAACTCTGGCTCGTTGGATTCCTCGGGTAATGCAACGGTCTGCTCGAAGTGATTTGCACCGATGATGTCTTTAAAGTTTTCGCGGATTTCATCCAACGCACCGTCTGTGATGGCGGTTCGAATACGAAGCACGAGCCTCTGATCGACCCAACGATACGAGACGAAATTTCTGTAAAACTGTTGAATTTCGTCAATGGCCGCATCGACGCTGTCGGTGACTTTGAAGAGGTTAAAATCTTCGGCGGAGATGAGCCCGAGCTTGAGCAGGTACTCGGCGAGAAAACTGTTCCATGTATGCCAGTAGGTCCCGTTTGGTTTGTCGACCATCACAACTGGAAGAATCCGGGCCTTACCTGTCTGCATGAGTGTAAGAACTTCGAACGCCTCGTCCATGGTGCCGAATCCTCCCGGGAAAAGCGCTACGGCGTGGGACTCTTTCACAAAGTGCAGTTTCCTTGTGAAAAAATAATTGAAGTTAATCAGCTTTTGATCGCCATCGATGGTCTCGTTCGCCCGTTGTTCGAATGGCAGCCGGATATTCAGCCCGAATGAGGCGTCCCGTCCCGCACCTTTCTGGGCCGCGCCCATGATTCCGTCGCCGCCTCCGGTCATGATCATGTAACCGAGGTCGCGCATCTTTTCGGCGAAAACCTCCGCAGCTTGATACTCAACCTCGCTACTCGCGGTGCGCGCCGAGCCGAATACAACGACCTTTTGTTTCGCACGGTAAGGCGCGAAAACCTTGGTTGCATTGCGCATCTCGCGCAGCGAACGGTTGAAAAGTTTCAAGTCGGCGAGACTGACGCCGTCTCTAGCCATTTTCAGAGCAGTAATGATTAGCTCCTCGATGAGCCCCGAAGTTTTTTCCGCCCCGCCCCACTCTCCGACCAACTCCTTCACCTTTCGATCGAACTCCGCATCTCCGGTGGAACGGGTTGTCCGACTTGGAAGAGCATGAATGCCACCGCCGGTAAAGTCTTGCACGATCGAGGTCCTTTCAAATGAGGGTTGTCTGCAAAGTCTGCAGGGCTTCATCCTAGCGGATTTGAGGTCTGCCTCAAACTGAACTCTTCATATTTCATCACCCCACCAACCGCCCCCATCTGATCTGGATGCGCTCGCCTCCCTGGCCTCCGCTCGCCCCCGAGGTTACCCTCGGCTTTCTGCGAGAGCGACAAGAGTGCGGACGCCGAACCCGGTCGCGCCGCGCGCCAGGCCGTCCTTGTCAGCGGTTTGTCTCGCGGTGTAGGCGATGTCCAGGTGCGCCCATTTGGTTTCCCCTGCAAAGACTTCAAGGAAAGCCGCAGCACTGCAGGCGCCACCCAGGCGACCCGCACTGTTTTTGATCTGTGCGACGCTACTCTTGATCTGGGTGCTGTACTCCTGGCCGAGGGGCATGTGCCAGGTTTTCTCGCCCGCATTGGTGGCGCAACTTTGCACCGTCTTCAGAAATTCACCATGATTGCTCCAAAGTCCCGCGCAGGATTCGCCGAGAGCAACCCCGCATGCGCCCGTGAGCGTCGCCAAATCGACCATGGCGGAGGCCTTGTAGTGTTCACGCGCCCACGAGAGCGCATCCGCAAGGACAAGGCGCCCCTCCGCATCGGTGTTGACGATTTCGACCGTGACCCCAGATCGCGTCTGTATGATATCGCCCGGACGAAACGCACCGCCGCCCGGCATGTTTTCCGCCGAGGCAATCAATCCCACGACATTTCTCTTTATCTTGAGCCGGGCGATCGACTCCATGGCACCCAAAACCGCGATGCCGCCGCATTTATCAAAAATCATTTCCTCCATTTTCTCCGGAGGTTTAAGCGAAATTCCACCGCTATCAAATGTGATCGCCTTGCCGATAAAAACCAGCGGCGCCTCGTTCTTCCCACCACCCAAGTGCTCGAGCGCGATGAGCCGCGGCGAACGTGCGCTTCCCGAACCTACGGACAAAATTCCCCCAAACTTGCCAGCGCGCAGACCTTTTTCGTCCATCACCTTGCACTGCAGCTTCGCGCGCCGGGCGAGGGCGAGGGCGTGCTTCGCAAGCGTTTCCGGGTAAATGATATTTCCTGGGGCGTTTCCGAGGTGACGCGCCGCATTGATCGACTCCGCAAGCACCACCCCGCGCTCCGCCGCCTTGCGAGCGCCCGTCACATCCTCTTTGCGAACCGAGACAACGAGCTCGGAAATTTCCGCCGTTTTCTTGGGAACAAAATCCTCGTACCGGTAGCCCCCTAACACGAACCCCTCGACCGCTGCCTCGACAAACTCCGTTCGCTCCTCAAGCACCATCACCACTTTGTTGTGGCCGTACTGACGGAGCACAAGCGCGGCGCTTCCCGCAGCTGACCGCACGGCCGTCGAATTAAGCTGCGCACGGTCTCCGAGCCCGACGTACATGATGCGCTTGGAGCGGTCATTGAGCACCGAGCCGACCGAGCCCGAAAACTCGCCATCGGAGGGCGGCGGTGTGAGCTTCGCGCGCTGATCTTTCACCACCAGGCGGACAGTGAAATGTCCGTCTGAAGGCACGTCGGAAGTGACTCTGACCTTCATCTTGAGATAAACGCTACGAGAGGTTCACCGTCTGGCAGGAGTAGATGTCGGCGTTCGCAAGCAGTTCTTTGACGAGATCAGGTCCTGGAACGGAGTCTAAATTCAGGACCGTCAGGGCTCTTCCGCCTACCTCGTTGCGCGAGAGCGACATGCCAGCGATATTCACGCCATGCTTTCCAAATAAGTTCCCCACCTCGCCGACAATCCCCGGACGATCTTTATTTTCAAAAATGAACAACACGCCCTCGGGCTTGGCCTCCACGTGGCGCCCATTGATTTTCACAATCCGCGGAGTCGTTCCAAAAAATGTGCCTGCAACCGAAGCCCAGCCGCTTTCGCCGGTGGCCGTGAGTTCGATGAGTTCTGCAAAATCCGACGACGTTGACTCACTGGACTCGCTTACCTTCAAGCCGAGGTGCTGCGCGAAGCCCGGCACATTGACAATATTGACTTCACCGCCTCCCGCCGACCTGAGAAAGCCGAGCAAAACCGAGCGTGAAACCGGCTTGGTATTCAGATCGTTGATTCTGCCTTGAAAATTCACATTAAGCGCGTTGCTGCGCTTGGAAACAATCTGCGAGAGAAACTGTCCCAGCTTTTCTCCAAGAGAAATATAAGGCCCGATTTCCGCGAGCGTCTTCGCGTCGACGCTAGGCATGTTCACTGCGTTGCGGATTTCCCCCTGCAGGAGCGCTGCCCGGATTTGCTGCGCGACCTCGATGCCGACGCTCTCCTGCGCTTCGGCTGTCGATGCGCCGAGGTGCGGCGTGAAAATGATGTTGTTTAGTTCCTTTAGCGGGAAGTTTGCGGGCGGCGGCTCCTGCTCGAATACGTCAAGCGCGGCGGCAGCCACCTGCCTTGTCTTGAGGGCCTCGTAAAGCGCCACTTCGTCAATGAGCCCGCCCCGCGCGCAGTTGATGATTCGCACCCCTTTTTTCGTTTTCGCAAGTCGCTCCTGGTTGAGCATGTGCTTGGTTTCCGGGGTGAGGGGCATGTGAACGGTGATGTAGTCGGCCTGAGGCACGATTTCATCGAGTCGCTCGATCAACTCGACATGCAGCGCCTTTGCACGCGCGGCAGACAAGTACGGATCATAAGCAAGCACACGCATGCCGAACGCCTGGGCGCGCGTGGCAACTTCGGCGCCGATCCGGCCCATGCCGAGAATCGCCAATGTCTTTCCATACAGCTCGACGCCCTCGAAGCTCTTGCGATCCCATTTACCGCTTTTGACCGAGGCGTCCGCCTGCGCGATGTTGCGTGAAATTGCCATCAAGAGCGAAAAGGCATGTTCAGCGGTTGAAACCGTGTTTCCTCCCGGAGTGTTCATGACGATGACACCCTTCTTGGTCGCGGCGTCAACATCGACGTTGTCGACGCCGACACCGGCCCTGCCCACAACCTTCAGGTTCGTCGCAGCCTCAAGCAGCTTAGCCGTCACCTTGGTCTGGCTCCTGACCACCAATCCCTGGTACTCGCCGATAATCGCTAGCAACTCCTGTTCAGATTTGCCGGTCATGACATCGACCTTCAACAATTTGCCCTCTGCGAGCTCTGCAATGCCGCGCTCAGAGATGGGGTCTGCAACTAGAACTTTTGGAATGCTCATGGGAATTTTCGGGAAAAACCCCGACTCTAGCCCCCGCTGAACTGAGGCAAAGGCAAAAAGAGGGGGCCGCGTGGCGAAATTTGACACCTCGCAACACGGTTTTTGAGCGCCACCCTGCCAGGTCTGCCTTTTTGCTCGCAGCCGACGATTGCTATTCGCACGCTTACCTCTCCATGACATCTGAAGTCCGAGTCCGATTCGCCCCGTCACCCACCGGCTACCTCCACGTCGGAGGAGCACGCACCGCCCTTTTCAACTGGCTCTACGCCAGGCACTGCAAAGGCACCTTTGTTCTCCGTATTGAAGACACCGACAAGGCTCGAAACTCGAAGGAAGCCGTTCAGGTAATCCTCGATGGATTGCGGTGGCTGGGCATGGACTGGGATGAAGGTCCCTCGATGGGCGGGGAATACGGCCCGTACTTTCAGTCGGAGCGCGAAAACATCTACCAGCGCTACTTCGACCAACTCGAAGCCGGAGGTCACCTGTACCTCGACAACGGCGCGTGGCGGTTTCGTTCCCTGCGGGAAGTCGTCGTGGTGGACGATATGATATGCGGTCGAATCGAGTTCGACCTCTCAAATCACGAGACCCACCCAGACATGACGATCCGACGCCCCGACGGATCCTGGATTTTTCATTTTGTAAACGTTGTGGACGATATTGAGATGCGAATCTCACACGTGATCCGGGGCGAAGACCATCTTTCGAACACTCCAAAGCACTTGGAGCTTTTCAAGGCACTTGGCAAACCCGCTCCGCGCTACGCACACATTCCGCTGATTCTTAACAAAGACGGATCAAAGATGAGCAAACGCGATGAAGGCGCAAGCATCACGAGCTATATCGACGGCGGGTTTGTTCCGGAAGCTGTGAAGAACTACCTCACTCTGCTGGGCTGGTCACCAAAGGACGGACGCGAAAAACTCGAGATCGAAGAGGTTGTTCAGCTTTTTGATCTCGAGAAGGTAAACCGCAAGAACGCCCACTTTGACATCGATAAATGCGTCTGGCTTAGCGGACAGTACATGTCGTCTCTCACACTCGAACGCTTTGCGGAGCTGTGCTCGCCTTTCCTCGTTGGCACTGACGCTGAAGGCCTCGAGGCAGCGAAGCTTCAGCCGGTCCTGGCATTGGTAAAAGAGAAGGTGAAGACATTCGCGGAAGTGCCCGCGGCAATCAGTTATTTTTTCACCGAAGACTACAGTTTCGAACCCGAGGCGTCCGAGAAAGCACTCAACCAGCCCGGTGCATCGGCGCGCCTCAACGCACTTGCAACGGCGTTCGAAAAGGTCGCGGACTGGTCGCCTGAATCCATCGAAGCAGCACTCAAGGCCACCGCAGTGGAGCTCGGCGTGAAGGCCGGCTCACTCGTGCTTCCAACCCGGGTTGCAGTCAGCGGACGCGGCTCAGGCCCGAGTCTTTATCACATGATGGAAGTTCTGGGCCGCGAATGTTCGATTCGCCGCATCCGTCAAACTGCGGACTCAAAGGCAGCCTGAAACTAAAACCAAGATCCATCAACTGTGGCTTCCACCGAGTCTCCATACACTTTACAGAGCCTCCGGGATTGGTCCTCGGAGGCTCAAGACCGCGGCATTCGGTTTGGCGTGATCGGTGATCCAGTCGCGCATTCCGCTTCTCCGCCGATGCACAATGCCGCATTGAAAGCGTGCGGCATGGACATGGAATACGTGCGTATTCACCTGCGTCCCCCTGAACTTGAGGAGGGGTTCAGACTTTTGTCCCTGCACGGATTCGCTGGCGTAAACCTGACGATCCCACACAAGACGGCCATCATCCCCTTGATCGACTCCATTGATCCGAGTGCGGAAAAATTGGGTGCGGTGAACACCGTCCGCTTCGAGAACGGCAAAAGCCGGGGATACAACACGGATGGCCCGGGATTGGTAAGGGCTGTGATGGTCAGCTTCGGCGCAAGATTGGGCGAGCTCAGGGTGATGATCATTGGCGCGGGAGGCGGGGCTGGGCGCGCGGCTGCGATTCAATGTGCGATCGAGGGGTGCAGTGAAATCACTCTTGTGAATCGCACTCAGTCAAAGGCCGAGGCTCTTGTTCATTCACTCCGCGAACTGACAGCGGGGAGTTCTGCCCGATCGGTTCGAGCCATTACGGACTCGAGCGAGAGCCTTTCTTGTGCGCTTGCCGAGGTGGACATCGTTCTGCAATGCAGCTCGCTTGGAATGAAGGAAGGCGACCCCTCGCCGCTACCTAAGCCGGCTATCGAGGCGCGTCATTTTGTGTATGACACGATCTACAGCCGCCGCACTCAGCTTATCGAGGACGCGGAAGATACGGGCGCGCGCTGCGCGAATGGCCTAGGCATGCTCCTTCACCAAGGGGCGCTTGCATTCGAGATCTGGCTTCAACGGACGGCACCAGTTGAAGTGATGAGCGCGGCTCTCAAGGCCGCCACAGGATTAAAGTAAGACCCACACCGCACTTTTGATGGACCCGCTCATTCTCTCTCTCGACCTGGGGACCTCATCAAGTCGTGCGGCGCTTTTCACGCATTCGGGGTCTCGCATTGTGGAGTCGACCAGTCACCAGAAATCACCACTGCTCACCAAAGCAGATGGCACCTGTGTGATGCGCCCGGCGGCATTGTTAAAGTCCGTACGCGAATGCATCGCCAAGACGCTGGAATACGCCAGATCACACCGGCAACTCCGCTCCAGGCCTATCGCGGCTGTCGGAGTCTCTTGCTTTTGGCACAGTCTCCTCGGCGTTGATAGTACGGGCGCACCTTTGACGGATGTGATCACTTGGGCAGACTCACGATGCCGTGATGACTCAGCCGAGATGCGGGATGTGTTTTCAGAGGCAAGAATTCACGGGCGCACGGGGTGCATGCTGCGGAGTTCTTTCTGGCCAGCAAAATTGCGGTGGCTGCGAAGAACGGATCCATCGGCATTTAAGAAGGTCCGTCAATGGATGTCCCCGGGAGAGTGGGTACAACTGCAAATCGCAGGGTCTGCTCATTGCGCCATTGGAATGGCCACCGGCACAGGACTGTTTGATCCATCCACGTTAAAGTGGGATCCGGAGCTTTTGAGTTTTCTAAGGTTGAAGGACTCCTCCTTTCTTGAGATTTCCGACACACCGTCGGGGATGTCACCTTCAACGGCGCGCTATTTTCCAGAGCTTGCAGGCGCGCTTTGGTTCCCCGCAATCGGTGACGGCGCGGCGTCCAACCTTGGGTCGGGCTGCACAAAACCGGGCATGGCTGCAATCAATGTCGGAACTTCAGCGGCGCTCCGTGTGATGCGGGCGGGCAAGGTCGCCAAGGCCCCGCTCGGGTTATTTTGCTATCGTGTAGACTCATCGCGCTACTTGGTAGGTGGGGCGGTGAGCAATGCGGGAAACCTGAGGGCATGGGGTATAGCCAATCTACAGACCGGTTCTCTGGAAGCTTTGGAAAAGGAAATGTCGCGCCGCCTGCGCCCCGCCCACGGGCTCACGGTAGTTCCTTTTTGGACCACAGAACGAGCGCCTTCTTGGAATGAAAAACTGAGCGGCACCATTCTCGGGATCACTCAGGCGACCTCGGGAATTGATCTGCTGCAGGCGATCACAGAGGGCACGTATCACCGGCTTGCGTTGATTGCGGAAATGGTGGCCAAGAAAACCGGAGAAGTAGACAAGGTTTTGGTGTCAGGCGGAATTCACTCCTCCAAGAGCGCAATGCAGCGCCTCGCAAATGTGATGAACAGCCCTCTGCATCCCAATCCCGAGGCGGAGGCCAGCATTCGAGGTGCCGCGATCTTCGCGCTGGAAAATCTTGGGCTACCGATCACCCCGCTCAAAAACACGCGCGCCATCCAGCCTCAGAAAAAGGCCGCGATGGAATACCAAAAGCAACGAGCAAGGATTTCGGAGTTGGAGCGTGTTTTAACTCAGAATCCGCTTTGAGTCGGAGCGGAGAATTTTTGCTAACCACCCCAACCTAATCCAGCGACCGGCCACCGACTACCGGCGCCGCTTCACCTTCAGCTGCGCGAGTGATTTGGCGAGAATGACGTTTACCATCGCCACTTCCTCATCCCCCAGACTTCCCTGACGCAACCGCTCCTGCGCACGTTCAACCGCTTTTTCAGCGGCCTCTTCATCGATCTGCGCTTCTTCGATCGCCATGTCAGCAAGCACGCGAATGTTCGTCTGGGTGATCTCCGCAAACCCTTCTCCGATTGCGATCCGAGCCTTTTCAGCGCCTTTAGTCACCACCAACTCACCCGGCATAATCTTGGTGATGAGAGGAACGTGCATGGGATAAACACCCATTTCCCCCAATTCCGCAGGCAGTAAAACCATGTCCACATCATCCCTGTAAGCAACAGCCTCGGGGGTTATTATTTCTAATCTTACGGTAGCCATGGAGAAGAGTCAGCGTGGTTGAAAAATGCGCATCCCCGTTTTGGTTCGCGCCGCAATCCATGCGACGCGAGCCAGACGGAGAATCAGCCAATTACTTATGCGCGGATCATGTCGATTCCGCCCTTCATGTAGAAATTCCCTTCGCCAACGTCATCATGCTTGCCGTCGAGAATTTCCCTGAAGCCCCGGATCGTCTCTGAAATTGAAACGTATTGACCAGGGGTTCCCGTGAACACCTCAGCCACATGAAACGGCTGGGAGAGGAAACGTTGGATCTTCCGCGCGCGGAAAACGGTGAGCTTGTCCTCTGGTGAGAGCTCATCCATCCCGAGGATCGCGATGATGTCCTGCAAATCCTTGTACCGCTGCAAAACACGCTGCACCCCGCGGGCAACCGCGTAGTGCTCCTGACCCAC
Organism: Akkermansia muciniphila; assembly: GCA_945906945.1. Lineage (GTDB taxonomy): Bacteria > Verrucomicrobiota > Verrucomicrobiia > Chthoniobacterales > Chthoniobacteraceae > Chth-196. Next base: position 31,482 of record CAMDSZ010000003.1, on the reverse strand, counting down.
GATCTCAGGCGCAAGCGCCTTGGATGTGGAGGCAAGCGGATCAACCGCAGGATAGATGCCCAGCTCAGCGATTGAGCGTTCTAGAACGATCGTTGAATCCAAATGCGCAAACGTGTTGGCAGGCGCCGGATCCGTAAGGTCATCCGCGGGCACGTAGACGGCCTGGAAGGAGGTTACCGACCCGTTTTTGGTTGAAGTGATGCGCTCCTGCAGCTGGCCCATTTCTGCGGCAAGCGTCGGCTGGTAGCCCACCGCCGAAGGAGTACGCCCGAGGAGAGCGGACACCTCAGAACCAGCTTGGGAGAAGCGGAAAATGTTATCCACAAAGAGCAGCACGTCTTGGTTCTGCTCGTCGCGGAAATACTCAGCCATCGACAGAGCCGAGAGAGCAACACGCATACGCGCTCCTGGAGGCTCATTCATCTGGCCATAGACCAGAGCGACTTTGGACTCTTCGATCTTGTCTAGCCGGATGACTTTGGAGTCCGCCATTTCATGGTAAAGATCGTTGCCTTCGCGCGTGCGCTCACCCACTCCAGCGAAGACGGAATAACCTCCGTGTCCCTTCGCGATGTTATTGATGAGCTCCATGATGACAACGGTCTTGCCGACTCCGGCGCCACCGAACGCCCCGACTTTCCCACCCTTCGTGAACGGACAGATGAGATCGATCACCTTGATGCCGGTCTCGAGGATCTGCGCTTTGGTGTCCTGGTCCACCAGCGGAGGCGCTGGGCGATGGATCGGGTAACGCTTGGTGTGCGGCACTGGACCGCGCTCATCCGTCGGATCGCCCGTCACGTTGAAGATTCGGCCCAGCACTCCCGCGCCTACGGGCACCGAAATGGGCGCGCCGGTTGCGGTTACCTTAAGCCCGCGCTTAAGGCCCTCGGTGGAGCTCATCGCGATGGAACGGACCCACGAAGAGCCAAGGTGCTGCTGCACCTCCAAGACCAACTTGGTGGTTTCACCATTCACATCAAAATGAATTTCGAGCGCCTCGAGCAGTTTAGGCATCACGCCAGTGGCGCTGAAATCAACATCTACGACGGGGCCGATCACTTGAACGATCGATCCGACGTTTGCTTGGGTTACGTTTTGTTCGGACATGGGACTGTATTTTTGAATCGATTGAAATTAGGAGAGCACCATCTGCGCGGTTGCGATTTCGAGAATCTCGGTCGTGATACTCGCCTGACGGATTTTGTTATATTCGAGCGTTAGATCCTTGATGATTTGTTTCGCGTTATCCGTCGCATTCTTCATCGCGACCATCCGGGCGGAATGCTCCGAGGCGCGGCTTTCAAGCACCAAATGGTAGATCTTGAAGAACACAAAGTGTGGCAGAAGTTCATCGAGCAGCGTGTCCTTGTTCGGCTCCAGCAGGTACTCGGTAACATCTGGCGGAGTGATTTTCGCCCCGCTGGTTTCATCATTTTTTCCGTCGAGCGCGGTCGCTCCGAGATCAAAAGAATGAACCGGAGCAACGATGCGTGTGCTTGGAATTTGTGTGAGGGTGTTGACGAAGTCGGAGTAGGCAACCGTGATTCGATCCACCTTTCCCTTCATGTACTCTTCCATGCAGAACTTCGCGACCGTCTGAGCATGGTGGAAGCTAAAATTATCCTTCAGATCAAATTCAGCGATTACTGAACACTTAGAGCGCACCAGGAACTGAGCGCCTTTTCTGCCCACGCAAACAAAGTCTGTCTTGGCGGGATCGAACTGGGAAAGCTCGCGGAAAAGATTTGTGTTCAATGCACCGCAGAGGCCCTTGTCCGTGGAGAGGACAAGCACCAACTCACGCTTCACTTCGCGGGAGTCCATCAGTGGATGTGGAGCCCGATCTTCATCACCCAACATGTCGATGAAGGGGCGAAGCAGGCGCGAGAGCTCCTCGGCATACGGGCGGCTGGCGATCGCAGCCTGCTGTGCCTTGCGCATCTTCGATGCGGCGACCATCTGCATCGCCTTAGTAATCTGCGCCGTATTTTTCACCGACTTAATGCGTCGGCGGATATCTCGAGTGTTGGCGGCCATGTGGCGTTGTGCGTCTGTTTAAAACCGAACGTTTCCGTGAACTTATCCCAGAGACCTACTAGGCTTTGTAGCCCTGCTTGAATTCGGCCAGTGAAGTTTTGAGATCTTCAGTGATGGCGTCGTCCACAGCGCCCTTGTCGCGGATTTTTGCCAACACCGCATCCTTGCGAGTCACAAAGAAATCCTGGAGTTTGTTTTGGAAGTCCTTCACCGAGGCGACTGGAACGTCGTCGAAGTGACCGTTTTGAATGGCCCACAGCGTAGACACCTGAAGCTCGACAGGCATCGGCTGGTACTGTGTCTGCTTGAACACCTCGACAATACGCTGACCGCGGTCCAGTTGGGCCTTTGTCTTCGCGTCCAGATCAGAGCCGAACTGCGCGAAAGCAGCCAATTCCCGGAACTGTGCAAGGTCACCCTTGATCTTGCCAGCCACCTGCTTCATCGCCTTGATCTGCGCGGCGGAACCCACACGGCTCACCGAAAGACCCACGGAAACAGCCGGTCTTACGCCTTGGTAAAACAAATCCGTCTCCAGATAAATCTGGCCGTCTGTAATCGAAATCACGTTGGTCGGAATGTAGGCAGAGACGTCACCCGCCTGCGTTTCAATAATCGGCAGCGCCGTGAGCGAGCCATCGCCGCTTTTCTCGCTCAAACGAGCGCTGCGCTCGAGCAGACGGGAGTGCAGATAAAACACATCACCGGGATAAGCCTCGCGGCCCGAGGGACGCTTCAGCAGCAGTGACACCTGCCGGTAGGCGACGGCGTGTTTGGACAAATCATCAAAAACAATGACAGCATCCATTCCATTATCCATGAACCATTCACCCATCGAACAGCCGGCGAAAGGCGCGAGGTACTGGTTGGTTGCGGTATCGGATGCTGGAGCTGAAAGGACGATCGTGTACTCCAGCGCGCCGGCTTCTTCGAGCACGGCCACGGTTCTTGCGATGTTCGCGTTTTTCTGACCCACGCCGACGTAAATCGAATACACGGGTCTGAATCCGGGCTTACCGGCGTTGAGCTTATTGGTACGAGCGTTATTGATGATAGTGTCCACGGCGATCGTGGTCTTACCCGTTGCGCGATCACCAATGATCAACTCACGCTGCCCGCGGCCGATTGGAATCATGGCATCGATGGCCATGATGCCTGTTGTCATCGGCTGACTGACCGAACGCCGCTTGATGATGCCTGGAGCAATTTTTTCGACAGGATACTGTTTTGTCGAGTGAATCGGGCCTTTGCCGTCGATCGGCTCACCGAGGCTGTTCACGACGCGCCCCAACAATTCCTTGCCCACCGGAACGGACAGAAGCTTGCCTGTGGTGCGGACTTCCATGCCCTCGGTCACTGCTCTGTCCTCCCCGAGGAGGATGGCGCCAACTTCGGTTTCCTCAAGGTTCAAGGCAATGCCGTACAGGCCGCCTGGGAACTCGATCATTTCATTGAGCATCACATCGCTCAGCCCTTCGATGCGCGCGACACCATCGCCCACTTGGCGCACAATGCCGACATTGGAACGCACGGCTCCGGTCTTCATGCCCGAGATCGTGGCTTCTATTTCTTGGAGGATATTACTCATTTGTTTAAACGTTGGTTTTTAAAATTTGGGTGATGATTGGCCGGGTTGCGCGGCAAGTTCGGTGCAGAAACTCACGCTCTAGTGCGCAAGGTCCGCTTCGAGTCTCGTAAGACGCTCCCTCACATTTGAATCTAGCAAGTCGCTTCCCACCCTGATTCTGACGCCCGCTATCAATTCGGCATTCACAGAGAAGTGCGTTTCAACATCGGCGCCGAAGCGCTGGCGAACCGCCTTGGTTAGCGAATCCCTGCCGGCGGCATCGATAGGACTAGCCGTCTGGATGAGCGCCGTCTTTCTCTCCACTTCGAGCCGCACCAACCGATGAAACTCGTGAAGCATCTGTGCGTAGCCCGCGGGACGCTTGCTGGAAACTTCAGAGAGAACACGAGAGACCTTGGAATGATCCAAAGTACCTCCCGACATGCATGCCTTCGCCAAGGATTTAGCGCCAAGCCGAGCTTCTTTACTGAGTTTCATCGATTCGAAAAATTATCAAAAGGTTTAAGCAGCAAGTTCGCGACTAGCCTCGTCGGTGAGTCGGCGCTGGTCATCGTCGGTGAGCACCTTGCCCGCAACCTTCGCGGTTGTGCGCACTACCAAGCTGGCGACTTCCGAGCGCAACTCCGCAAGCATCACTTCGCGCTCACGCTTGATATCTGCCCTTGCCTTTGCAACCAGCGCCTCCGCCTCGGCCTTGGCCTGCTGCATTTGCTTCTCCTGAAACTCCAGTGCGGCAACTTTGGCGTCTTCCACCAACTTGTGGGCGCCTGATGAGGCTTGCACCACTATCTCACTCGCCCGCTTCTCGGCATCGGCAACCTGGATTTTGAGTGCCGCTGCCTCGCGGTATGTCGCCTCGATCCGCTGACGTCGATCTTCGAGAACCTTGAGGATCGGATGATAGGCGAGTTTGTACAGAGCCGCACAAACGATCGAGAAAGAGAGGATTTGCGCGACAAACGCCCAGGAGTTGAATCCAAAGGTTTCCCCCATGGCGCGGGCTGTGTCCGAAATACTAGCCTGAGGTGCTGCTGCGAGAAATGCGGCGGAAATCATAAAAATGTGTTGTGACTTAAACGCTGTGGCGAAGGAGACGCGGGGGGATTGCGCCCCCCCGCGCTCGCAAACTTACTACTTCGCGAGGAAGATCGCGAAGAAGACGATTCCTTCGGCCAGAGCCGAACTGAGGATCGCCTGGATCAGGATTGGCGTGGCCGCACCTGGGTTGCGTCCCACTGCTTCCGATGCCTTGAATCCGATCATTCCCACTGCAAGAGCGGAACCGATAGCAGCAAGACCGATGTGTAGGTTGCCTGCTAATTCAGCGATTGTTGTTATGTTCATGGTTTTTGTCGTTTGGGTTTGTCTCACACGCAGCCCCGCAGGCTTGCCACGGTCAGTTGCGTGAAATTGGTTTGTTAGAAAAGCGGTGGGATCTGGGTGGTTACAAAACGTGCGCAGCGGCCGGCGATATTCGTCAAAAGAGCTTAATGAGGCGCCTCTCCGTGCTCGTCCCCGTGAGAACAAATCAACAATGTGAAGACCGCGGTAAGGAGCGTGAAGACCAGCGCCTGAACGAAGCCGACGAGCAGCTCCATGAAATAAAACGGAACTGGAATCAGCGGAGCAAGCGCCGGCACTAGATTCGACATGGCTTCCAACATCGTTTCCCCCGCGAAAATATTTCCGTACAAGCGGAACGAGAGCGAAACCGGGCGGAACAGGATCGAAACCATTTCAAGCACGCCTACGCAAAGAAACACCACAACCATCAAAAGCTTCATCAACCCTTTTGAGTCACCGCGGGGCCCGAAGATATGGAGTAGAAAACCGCCCACGCCATTTGCGCGCAGTGCCCAGCCAAACCATGCTCCGAAAAAGACAACTGACATTGCGAGGGTGAGGTTCAAGTCCGCGTTTGCACCACGCAAAAGCGGGCGGCTGATGTGATGCAGTGCGCCGGTCTCATCAGGTACGCCCCATCCAATCGTCCCGACGCCTGGGAGGAGTCCAAACCAGTTCGTTGCCATGATGAAGACAAAGGACGTGGCAAAAAACCAGTAGGTCTTTGCAGTGAGCTCGCGGCCAAGCACGCTTTCCAGAAAGTTCCTGAGGCTTTCGACAATCCATTCCACAAAATTTTGCAACCCCTCAGGAGTCTCTTTCATGCTCCGGGTTGCAAGGCGCGCAACCGTGATGATCAAGATCGTCACCAACCAAGTCACCACCATTGAATTGCTCACCGGCAGAGGGCCAATATTGAAAAGTACGGGCGCCGCCTGAGGAAGACTCACATCCGCATGAGCAGCGTGCGAGGGGTCAGAAGCCAATGCAGCGCCGCCAAGAAACATGAGCGCACCGCAGGCCTGCAGGGAAGCTTGCCGGCTTAGACGCCTCAACATGTTGATAAAAAAATGGAACATCTTCAGAGAGTAATTGGAAACGACCTGTCGCCCCGCAGCTTTTCGTAACGGCATAGGAAACGATACGTCAAGGCACTGGGGAGTCGTGTAGGAAACCCAAAGCCCGCGAAAGCCGCAAGGACTTTGTGAAAAATTTCACAAGCTCGCCCCGCAGGCCAAAGGAACCCTTCCCCCGAGCGCGGGACCTGGATCAAACCACGGCCGTTCCCACAATTTCCCCGAGCCGCCTTTTCATCGCCTCCACCCCGTCGGACTTCAAGCCGCTGACCTCGAATATCTCAACGCGTTTGAAGCGCTGCCTGAGAACGGGCAGGAAATCCGCAGCGCCTTCCAGGTCCGTTTTGTTGGCAATAATGACCCAAGGCCGCTCGGAGAGGCTGGAATCGTAGAGATCAATTTCCTTCCTAAGATTCTGCAGGTCAGAGATGGGGTCGCGCCCCTCGCTGCCGGCCGCATCCACCACAAAAGCAAGGAGCTTACAACGCACGATATGCCGTAAAAATTCGTGGCCAAGACCCACATTTTTATGGGCCCCCTCGATTAACCCCGGTATGTCTGCAACGGTGTAACGCTCAAACTCCGGAAGTTTCACAACCCCAATGTGCGGGGTCAATGTGGTGAAAGGATAGGAGGCGACTTTTGGGTGGGCAGCCGAAATGCTTGTGAGGAGGGTGGATTTTCCCGCATTCGGGTATCCGACCAAACCAATGTCGGCGATGGTGCGGAGTTCAAAGTAAAACAGCCCAGACTCCCCCTCCTCGCCGTAGGTAAATTCAGTGGGCACCCGGTTCTGGGAGCTTTTAAAATGCACGTTCCCCAGTCCACCTTTCCCCCCCTTGCAGAGCACAAACTCCTGACCGGGCTCTGTGAGATCAGCAATTAGTTCTTTTTCCTGCACATCCCCTTCTGTAGGGACCTCGGGTTCGTCCTCCGGCGATTTCGCCAAATCCACAAACGTGGAAGAGGTGCCATAGAGCACGGAAGCCTCGAGCTCATCACCGGATTTCTTCGAGGGTAACCGGAACACCAGAGTACCAACCGGGACGCGGCATACCTTGTCTTCAGCGGATTTGCCGTAACACTTTTTCCCCATGCCATGTTGGCCATGGTGGGCGCGCAGGATAGGTTCGTAGAAGAAGTTCGTGAGATTGTCCGTGTGCACATCGGCACGCAGGATGATCGACCCTCCCTTGCCACCGTCGCCACCGTCGGGACCGCCCTTGGGGACAAAAGCCTCGCGCCTGAACGAAACGCATCCATTGCCTCCCGCACCGGCGTACGCCTCGACTCGAATATGATCAACAAACATGGGGTAACGTTTCTACTTAACCTGAGGTGCGTGCGGATTTCCGGGATTGGAGCAGCTCGCTGTAGAGCTGGTGAGTCTTGGCCGCGATGGACGACCATGAAAAATGCTGTTCAGCTCGCCGACGCCCAGCCGAGCCCATTCGAACACGGAGAGCTTCGTCGGACATCAACCGATTCACGCCCATAGCCAATCCCTTTTCAAAAGCCTCGGAATCTTGCGGCTCAAAGGTTCCGTGCTTGAGCGCAAGCGGAACCAGGATCCCGGTTTCTTCAGGCACGACCACTTCCGGAATTCCGCCTATGGCGCTCGCCACAACGGCGGTTTCGCAAGCCATCGCTTCCAAATTAATGATTCCAAAAGGCTCGTAAACCGACGGGCAACAGAACACCGCAGCCCGCGAATACAGCGCGATCAAATCCTGCTTCGCGACCATGGACTCCACCCAGATGACGCTGCCGTGCAGAGCCTGAGCCTCATCCACTTTGCAGCGCATTTCAGCGGCGATCTCGGGTGTATCGGGCGCACCCGCACACAACACGATCTGAAAATCTTTGCTCATGTGGCGGATCGCATTCGCCAGATGCAGGATGCCCTTCTGACGCGTGATTCTGCCGACGAACAGCATGTAAGGCCGCAATGGATCAATGCCGTACTTTGCCAGGACAGCGTCCGCATTGACTGCCTTGAACTCATTCAAATCAATTCCGTTGTGGATGACGCGGACCTTTGATTCGGGCACGTTGAAGAGGCGCAAGACATCCGCCTTGGTGTCCGCGGAGACAGCAACCACGGCATCAGCCATCTCTATCGCCGTGCGCTCAACCCAGCAGCTGAAATCGTAGCCGCCACCGAGTTGCTCGCGCTTCCACGGCCTCAGCGGCTCGAGAGAATGAACCGTGAGAACGAGCGGAATTCCGTAGTTTAACTTTGCCAGAATCCCCCCGAAATGAGTGTACCAAGTGTGCAGATGCACGACGTCCGCGTCTATGCCCGCGCTGTTCCAATCTAGGCAGCGCTCAAGGGCAGTGAAAACCGAATGCAACGGCCGCGGCGCACCGTATTCGGAGGCGTCAACGCCGTATGCCGTGGCCTTCAACGACTGATCGTTTACGCGTAGATCACGGCCATCAGAACCGAAGCAGCGAACCTCCACTTCCATCAAGCGCGAGAGTTCTCTAGTGAGGTAATCGACGTGCACGCCAGCTCCACCATAGATATTCGGTGGAAACTCATTCGTTAGAATCAAACTCTTCATTTCCGTTCTCTCCATTCACCTCCAACACAAAGTTTCATCAAAGCAAATCCTCCAAAAAACAAGCGCCGCAGCGGGTGTTCCCCCCCAACAAAAGAAGGGGCGCATTCCGCCTTTAACGGAAAGCGCCCCAAGCAAACTCAATGTGACCTCAGGGAACAAGCGTTCAGTGAAGAATCGCTGCGTCCTCGCGATCGGATGTTTACGCTTCGACCTCTACACCCATCTGCCGAGCGGTTCCCGCGATGATTCGGATGGCGGCAGATTCAGTGCGCGCGTTCAGATCCTTCATCTTGCGCTGAGCAATTTCGGAGATCTGCTTTTTGGAAAGCTTTCCGACCTTGATCTTGTTTGGCTCCTTCGAACCAGCTGCGATGTTAAGCGCCTTCTTGATGAGAATTGCTGCAGGCGGCTGCTTGGTGATGAACGTGAAGCTCTTGTCTTTGTAGACGGTGATCACCACCGGAAGGATTTCACCCGCCTGCTTTTGGGTAGCGGCGTTGAACTCCTTACAGAAGCCCATGATGTTCACCCCGTTCTGCCCCAGAGCGGGACCGATTGGGGGGGCTGGGTTGGCAGATCCTGCAGGGATCTGCAGCTTGATGGTTGCTACGATTTCTTTAGCCATGGTTCGTTATTCCTTATTTGTAAAATGTGTTTTTCGGCCTTAGGCACGCGCTTCAACTTAGGCGCGCTCCACCTGCCAGTATTCAAGATCCACCAGCGTATTGCGGCCGAAGATGCTGACCGAAACCCGCAGCTTGCCGCGCTCTGGATCGATTTCTTCGACGACCCCACTCTGATTTTCGAACGGCCCATCCGCCACTTTCACGGTCTCGCCGATCGAGAATGAAATCTTTGGGATGACACTCTCTTCTCTTTCGCGAACCTGATTGAGCAGCGCTGCCACTTCAGAATCACGCATCGGGATCGGCTGATCCTTGGTTCCAGCGAAACCAATTACGCCGGACGTGTCCTTGATGAAATACCAAGTACGATCCACCAGGTTCACCCTCTTCGAATCAGTGGGATCATCAAAGAGCCACATGTTTACGATAAGATAACCAGGGAAAAACTTCCGTGTGGATTCGGTCTTTTTTCCGCGTTTGACCTCAGATACACGCTCTGTTGGAAGGATGACTTCGTAAATAAAGTCGCCCATTTCCTCGGTCTTCATCCGTTTCACGAGGTTGTCCCGGACTTTCTGTTCCTGTCCGGAAAGGACGTGGACCACAAACCACTGCTTGCGCTTTTGTTCTTCAGTCATGGCTTACTTCGTTAAGGTGCCCACCAAGCTCATCATGACCAAGTCCCAGAGCGAAACAAAGCCGCTCAGCAGGAGCATGGCGACTATCACAACGGTCGTGGAGTCTATCAGCTCGCGATACTTTTTTACGCCGCGTTCCTGCGGGTCCCAAGGCCAGGAGGCCTTCTGGAGTTCGGACTTAACTTCCGAGAAAAATGTTCGTGTTTTAGCAAGCATCTGGAGAGGGGTAGGGAAATTCGAGCTGGGCTTTTGAACCGCTTAACCGAAGTCCGCTTAAAGTGATAAATTAGGAGCACGGCAGGAGGGACTTGAACCCCCAACAAGCGGTTTTGGAGACCGCTGCTCTACCAATTGAGCTACTGCCGTTTTTCACGGCTCATTGTTTTCTGAGCTGAAATTAAACTCCTACCTTCTGAGGGTGAAAATTCCCCGCGGCCTTTCGACCGGGGGAATATTTCAAAGTGAATTGTCACATCTCTCGAAGAGCATTCCCTCAGGAATGCGCCACGAGAACTAAACTAGAGAGACTAGCCAATTTCCCCGACACGGCCAGCACCCACTGTCTTGCCACCCTCACGGATAGCGAAGCGCATGGTTTTTTCCATAGCGATAGGCGTGATCAACTCAACAGAGACGCTCACGTTATCACCAGGCATCACCATTTCGACACCTTCAGGGAGGGTTACGGAACCCGTCACATCGGTGGTGCGGAAATAGAACTGAGGGCGGTAGTTGTTGAAGAAAGGAGTGTGACGGCCACCTTCGTCCTTGGAGAGGACATACACCTCAGCCTTGAACTTTTTGTGCGCCTTCACGGAGCCTGGCTTGGCCAGAACCTGGCCGCGCTCGACGTCTTCCTTCTTGATGCCGCGCAGCAACACGCCAACGTTGTCACCTGCACGCGCTTCGTCCAGAAGCTTGCGGAACATTTCAATGTCGGTAACCGTGGTCTTCACGGTGTCCTTGAGACCGACGATTTCAATTTCCTCCATCTTCTTGAGGATGCCACGCTCCACACGGCCCGTCGCCACTGTTCCACGGCCTTCGATGTTGAAAACATCTTCAACAGGCATGAGGAAAGGCTGATCGACCGGCCGCTCAGGAAGCGGAATGTAGTCGTCAACGGCGTCCATCAAATCCGCGATGCACTTCGCAGCGGCTGAGGCTGGATCGCCAGATTCAAGAGCCGCTTTTGCGGAACCCTTGACGATCGGAATGGTGTCGCCTGGGAAATCGTAAGAAGACAGCAGATCGCGCACTTCCATTTCAACCAACTCGAGCAACTCGGGGTCATCCACCATGTCGCACTTGTTGAGGAAAACAACGATCGAAGGCACCCCCACCTGACGAGCGAGAAGAATGTGCTCGCGGGTCTGAGGCATCGGGCCGTCTGCTGCGGAGCAAACGAGAATCGCTCCGTCCATCTGAGCGGCGCCAGTGATCATGTTTTTCACATAATCGGCGTGGCCGGGGCAGTCTACGTGAGCGTAGTGGCGCTTGTCGGTCTGGTATTCGACATGAGCAGTGTTAATGGTGATGCCACGCTCCTTTTCTTCTGGAGCTGCGTCGATCTCATCATACTTCTTTGCTTCCGCGTAGCCTTTCTTAGAAAGGATCGTGGTGATAGCAGCAGTGAGGGTGGTCTTTCCGTGGTCGACGTGGCCAATAGTGCCAACGTTGACGTGCGGTTTCGTGCGTTCGAATTGCGCCTTGGCCATAGGGTCAGGTCAGTGGTTGTTTTGTTTAGGTTCAGTTAATTAAAGCGGTCGCTGCAACAAGTGGAGCCTGGGACCGGGATTGAACCGGCGACCTCGTCCTTACCAAGGACGTGCTCTACCAACTGAGCTACCCAGGCACTTGCTGCTCTCGCGCAAGGCTTGCCCCTCTGCAAACCGCAGGAAACCCCGAGGGACTTCCCGAAAATTTAGCAAAAAAGCGGAGGCGCAACCTAGCAAAGGGGGGAGGGGTGTCAACAGATTCCTCTGTTCGAGAACATCCAAAGGGAGGATTTCGACCTTTTAGGGCCAAAAAGCCCATCTTTTTGCCTTTGCCTATGGTCAACAGTTCCCCATTTTTAACCCGCAACCCAGTTGCCCGCATCCGAACGCCCACCCCATGAGCCTTTCAAAATTCATCAGCGCAAAAATGAGCGCCATCGACCGCGCTCTGGACGGTTTTCTCCCAAAAGCCTCGACCAAGCCGGCGACCATCCACAAGGCGATGCGCTACAGTTTGTTCGCTGGAGGGAAGCGCCTGCGCCCGATTCTGGCGCTCGCCTCCGCCGAACTCTGCGAAGGATCGGCAACCGACGCAATGCCAGCGGCCTGCGCCGTTGAATGCATCCACACTTATTCGCTCATCCACGACGACTTGCCGTGCATGGATGACGATGACCTGCGCCGCGGTCGCCCGACCAGCCACAAGGTTTTTGGCGAAGGGATCGCAGTGCTTGCAGGCGATGCCCTGCTCACCATCGCATTTGAAATTCTCGCGAAAAGCAGCGGCTCCAAGCGCCACACGCCCGCCATGATGGTCCAAGAACTGGCGGCCGCATCCGGAAGCCGCTGGCTCATTGCGGGACAGGTGATGGACATCGAGGGAGAAGGGGCGGCAGTTTCCAAGTCGGCCCTCCGGTTCATTCACCAGGCGAAAACCGCGGCTCTCCTCACATGCGCCCTGCGGCTAGGAGCAATGAGCGCGAATGCCACCCCCTCCAAGCTGCAGTCGATCACAGAGTTTGGACAGGCCCTAGGCCTTGCCTTTCAGGTTATTGACGATATCCTCGATGTCACACAGACCACCGAAAAGCTCGGCAAAACCGCTGGCAAGGACGTCGCTGCAACCAAGGCCACCTACCCCGCCCTTTTCGGACTGGAGCGCGCGCGAGCTGTCGCACATGAACTCACCGATAAAGCGACTGCCGCACTAAAGCCCTTTGGCAAAAAAGGCGATATTATGCGGGAAATATCCAACTCCCTCCTGGTTCGGGAATACTAGCCAGCTGGTGTCAGCTTAGACTCCCTGCAAAGCCAATTCATTGCAGCGAGGTTGGGGCACACGTCGGCCGCCAGATCGCCCGCCGCTCCATCGCGGAGGTGCAAAAACGCGACATAAGCAATCATGGCGGCGTTGTCTGTGCAAAGCGCGTGAGGCGCCAAGAGCAGCCTCACGCCGGCATCGGAACACGCTTTCTGAAAGCACTCGCGAAGCCTCACATTGCAGCTGACCCCGCCACTGAGCGCCAGAGTTCTCACTTCCGAAAGCCTGACAGCGCGCATCGTCTTCTCGACCAAGACGTCCACGACCGCCTCCTGGAACGACGCGCAAATGTCCGCCACCGGCACGGGGTCGTGTTTGGGCAGAAGATAGCGCACGGCGGTTTTTAAGCCACTGAACGAAAACTGATAGTCTCCCGAGTGCAGCATGCTTCTAGGCAGCTCAAACCGGCTGGCGTTCCCATGCTCGGCCAAAGCGGCAACTCTGGGCCCTCCCGGATACGGCAACCCAAGCAGCTTCCCCACCTTGTCAAATGCCTCGCCCGCCGCGTCGTCCACCGTTTTGCCAAGCATCTGGTACCGGCCGATGCCTAGCACCCTCACCAAGAGCGTGTGCCCGCCACTGACCACCAGCCCGACCGAATCGCACGGCCCGCTAGGATCATTCATGAAAGGCGATAGAAGGTGCCCCTCCATATGGTTCACTGCGATGAAGGGCTTTTTGAGCGCAACAGCCAACCCCTTTGCCATGCTCATGCCCAGCATGAGCGAAGTGGCCAACCCGGGCCCGTTGGTCGCAGCAATCGCATCAATCTCCCGCAAAACCAAACCCGCCGAGCGAAGCGTGCGGTCTAAAGTCGGACGCAGCGCTCGCAAATGATTTCGCGAAGCCACCTCGGGCACCACTCCGCCAAACTCCGAATGAATCGCAATCTGCGACGCAACCTCCGAAGCAACCAAACGACCATCTTTGAAAATAGCGACCGCCGTTTCATCGCACGAGGTTTCCATCGCAAGGATACACGCCCCCCGCCGCACATCCCCTTTTGGCGAATCCGCGTGACTCATTTCGTCTGCGCGGGACGCGAATCCTGCGACTGCGGCTGGAACTTCGCCGAATAAATCACCACTGCACGCAAAGTATCCACCGCACGCTCAAGCTGGGGATCTCTAAATTCCGCAACCTCGCGGATTTCGCGCTCGGTGAGCGTATCCTCGCGCCGCTGCAAACTAAGTAGCCGTTCTTGTTCGGGTCCCATGACGGATCGGATGGTTGGCTCAACACCTCGTTCGTGGATGACTTGTTTTACCGGGGTGTAATACTTTGCCGTGGTCAGGCGCAACGCGCTGCCATCCTGAAGCGGCACCACGCTCTGAACAGATCCCTTGCCAAACGTGGTGTCACCCACAAGCACCGCGCGCTTCAAGTCGCGAAGAGCGCCCGCGACGATTTCCGCAGCGCTCGCGCTGCCGTGGTTTACGAGAACCGCGAGCGGATACGCTGGACGAGTTTTAGACCCAGCTTGCGTGCGGTACTCGCGCCGCTGTGAGGCAAGTCGTCCCTCCGTAGAGACCACAAGCGATTCGGCGGGCAAAAACTCTCCAGCGACATCGACAGCTGACTCCAAGACGCCTCCCGGGTTGTGGCGCAAATCCAGCACCAACGCCTGCATTCCCTGCCTCTCAAGCTCATCCAGCGCTTTAGAAAGTTCAGCGGCTGTCGGCACGCTAAACTGCGAGATCCGCACATACCCGACCTTCGTGCCCACCGGATCCTGCGTCGCCAAGATTTTGGCGTCGCGCACAGTCGCGACTTGAATCGCCTCGCGGACCACCTCCAGTTCAATGGTCTGCTTTGTCTGCGGACGGTAGAGCGTGAGCTTCACGGCCTTTCCAGTGTCACCACGAAGCAGGCCCGCCACCTCGTTGGCACCGAACTTTTCAGTCAATCTGTCGTCCACCTTCAGAATGACATCACCACTCAAAATGCCGGCGCGCAACCCAGGCCCCCCCTCCATCGGAGTAACGACCACCAACTTACCGTCCTTGTGACTGACCACCAGCCCGACTCCGCTAAAGCGTCCACGCGTGTCTTCCTGCACGGACTTGTATTCCTTTGAATCCAAGAACTGACAATGCGGATCCAGACTAGAGAGCACTCCCCTCAACGCCGCATGCATTAGTTCCTTATACCCGACCTTGCTTTCATCAACGAAATCCTGCTTCACCAACTGCAGCGCACGCGCAAAAATGCTGAGCTGCTCATAGGCTGTGGGATCGACCGGCACAGTGACGGCCGAATCGGACTTTGGGGCTGGCTCTGTTTTCGATGCCGCTTCTGACTTGGCCGGAGCCCGCTCAGGCACAACTTTCAGAGGCATCTCAGGAAGAGCACCATCCTTCACTCCATCCTTCGAGCCTTGGGCAAAACACGCCGGCGCCAAGCACACCGCAACAGCGGCCGCGAAAGACCCTGCCAGCAGCCACCTCTCCAATCCTAAAGATCGATTTGATGCGGTGGCCATACTGTCCGTTAGAGGCTTCTCCAACCCTTACGCAGCATCCTTGTCCTGTTTGCGACGCACGGTTGGCTGTCGCTTTCCTTCAACCACCGCACGGTTGATAGTGACCTCCGCCACGTCTTCACGACTCGGAATATCGTACATCACATCGAGCATGATCCGCTCGAGCATCGACCGGAGCGCACGTGCGCCAGTCCCCTTCTTGACCGCCTGTTCGGCAAGCGCGCGCAAGGCGTCCTTCGTGAGATTGAGCGACACACCCTCGATTGAAAGCAGCTTGGCATACTGCTTCACAAGCGCGTTCTTAGTGTCGGTCAGAATGCTCATGAGTTCGTCCTCGGTGAGCGGATCCAGCGCGGCGAGCACTGGCAAACGTCCGATAAATTCAGGGATCATGCCGAAGCTCAAAAGATCTTCCGGCTCCGCGAAACGCAAAAGCTCGCTCTTGAGGACATCGGCAGGGACAGCGCTCGCGCCGGTCTCAAGCGGTGTTTTTGCCGAGGCAAATCCCAATACATTTTTCCCGCGCCGTTTTTCGACAATTTTGTCCAAGCCGACGAAAGCGCCGCCGCAAATGAAAAGAATCTTATCCGTGCTGACTTGGATGTACTCCTGATGCGGATGCTTGCGGCCACCCTGTGGCGGCACGTTACAAACCGTTCCTTCCAGGATCTTCAAAAGCGCCTGCTGCACGCCCTCGCCGCTCACGTCGCGAGTGATCGAAACGTTCTCGGTCTTGCGCCCGATCTTGTCGATCTCGTCGATGTAAACGATCCCTATTTCTGCACGCTTCACATCGTATTCCGCGGCCTGAAGCAGGCGCAGAATGATGTTTTCAACGTCTTCACCCACGTAGCCCGCCTCGGTGAGCGTGGTCGCGTCGGCGATGCAGAACGGCACGTCAAGCACACGGGCCAGTGTTCTGGCGAGCAACGTCTTGCCGGAGCCCGTGGGACCCAGCAGCAGGATGTTGCTCTTGTCGATTTCCACTTCCGATAGCGCGTCAAACTGTGGGGAGGACGCCGTTCCAATACTCGGGCCCCCGTGCAGGATGCGCTTGTAATGGTTGTGCACCGCGACAGACAGGACCTTCTTCGCGCGGTCCTGACCGATCACATGTTGATCCAATGCGCGCCGGATGTCCATCGGCTTGGGCACGCGGAGCGTCGTGGTCTGCTTGCGCTTTTCGTCACTGAGCTCCTTGTCTAAAATTCCCTTACAAACATTGATGCAACTATCGCAGATGTACACACCGGGACCCGCGATCAACTTGCGGACTTCCGCGTGACTTTTACCGCAAAAACTGCACATCGTCAGATTGGAAGCGCGCGCCATAGGAATTCTAGGATTGAATTGCTGAACTTTAGTTTATGAAACCGTGGATTTGCTGGAGGTTGGTTCTCGGGAGTGCCTCGGCCTTCCGGCTACTCGGAAGACGCGTCCGTCTTCGGCTCCAATTTTGAGTCACCGCGGGTGTCGGATTTGCCTTCCTTCGACTCGCTTTTGACCGGTCCCGGCACTTCCTTACGGCTCTTCACGACTTCGTCCACAAGTCCGTACTCCTTGGCTTCTTGGGCGGACATGTAGTAGTCGCGGTCCGAGTCTGTTTTGACTTGTTCTTCGGACTTGCCCGTGTGATCGGAGAGAATCCGGATCAAGCGCTTCTTGAGCTTGAACATGAACTCCACAGTCCGCTCGACGTCGCTCGCCGTGCCGCGGGCACCGCCCGAAACCTGGTGAATCATGATGTCGGAATTCGGCAGCGCGAAACGCTTGCCGCGTGTTCCCGCAGCAAGAAGGACAGCGCCCATGCTTGCAGCCATTCCGATGCAGTAGGTGTTCACGTCGCAGGTCATGAACTGCATCGTGTCGTAGATCGCGAGCCCAGCGGTCACGGAGCCACCGGGCGAATTGATGTAAAGATGGATGTCCTTCTTTGGATCTTCCATCTGCAGGAACAACAACTGGGCGATGATCGAATTTGCGACCTGATCGTTGACTTCCGTCCCGAGAAACACGATGCGATCCTTCAGCAGCCGAGAGTAAATGTCGTACGACCGCTCGCCACGACCGGTTTGCTCCACAACGTAGGGGATGTAACTGGACACCGACTGATGCGCCTCACCCTGAGACATACCGAAGCTTGCAGTGTTTGATGGGAGTTTCATGGCTTGTATAATACTTTCAGTGGACCTTCTTTTTCCAGAAGCCCGCCTCTAGGCGGCGCCTTCCACTGTCACCGTAGCGTTGGAGACCACGAAATCAAGGGCCTTACTGGTGAGAATATCGGAGCGCACCTGGGCAAACGCCCGCCGCTTACGCATCTCTTTCACCACACGGTCCACCGTCATGTCGTTTTCACGCGCAGCGACCGAGATCCAGCTCATCATCTCGTTGTTTGTTACCTCGATCTTTTCTGATTCAGCGATCTTGGTGAGAATGAAGGAACCCTTCACCCGGTTACGGCCCGTCTGCGACGCAG
Source organism: Akkermansia muciniphila (assembly GCA_945906945.1). Lineage (GTDB taxonomy): Bacteria > Verrucomicrobiota > Verrucomicrobiia > Chthoniobacterales > Chthoniobacteraceae > Chth-196. Next base: position 13,603 of record CAMDSZ010000003.1, on the reverse strand, counting down.
TCGAAACCAGTTCCTTCTCGTTTTCTTTGAGGATGTCCTCGCTAATCCCGCGTTCCTGATTGGCTTTGACCATCTCACGCAAAACCCGGTTGGACTCGGCGCGCGCAAGATCCTCAGGCAACTCACACTCGACCTTCTCAAGCAAAACACTCATGACACGGTCGCGCTTCACCGATTCCACTTCCGACTTTTTACGCGCATCCAAGTCTTTATGGACCAGTTCCCGGAGGTCGGCCAGCGTCTTGCCCTCAAGGAAGCTCGCCGCAAACTCGTCGTTGAGCTCGGGCAACTCCCTCTTCTTGATCTCTTTCAAGGTCACGTCGTAATCGACCTTCTGTCCAGGCAACCCCTCGATCGGAAAATCCGCAGGCACCTCGATTTGAAACTTCCGGTTCTCGCCTTTCTTCGCACCGACCAGGTTCTGACAGAACCCTGGGAAAAACGCCTCCTCGGTCATGCGGATCCAGAACCCTTCGTTTTCACCAAGAATTTTTCCAAGCTTTGGAAAAGCCTCGTGGAGGGGGCTTCCACCGATGGTGCCCTTGTAGTCGACCACCACGAAATCGTCCATTGCCGCACCGCGATCCTCAGTGACATCCACAAAGTCCGCCCGGCGCTCCCGGAGGTTTTCCAGAGCTGCGTCAACATCCTCCGCCTTAACCTCATCGCTTGGAACCGCGATGGAGACTCCCTTGTACTCTGGAAGCTCGAACTCAGGCACCGTGACAAGCGTTGCAGAAAAAGAGAACGCCTTGTCCTCGCTGAACTGCACCTCATCAACGTTTTTTACCTCGATAATCTTGAGCCCCTTTTCACGAACGGCGTCATCCAGAGCCTGGGAGAGCATGACTGACTCAAGCTCCTCAGCGATATCTTTTTGAAAGCGCTTTTCCACCATGCTGCGTGGCACTTTACCCGCGCGGAAACCCGGTATTTTCGCCTCCTTGGTTATCTTGGCGACGATCTGTTCACGGGTTTTAGAGACGACTTCCGGGCCAACTTCTACTCGGATACTGGCCAAACAATTGGGGAGGGCTTCAACGACAACATTCATAAATCTGTAAAAAAGGGGTAGGAACGATATCCGCTCCAGAGATTTTGCAAACGCTCAATTGCCACAATTTACGACCCGAATTCACCGCCCTGACCCCAAACCCGCCACCTCCACTCGCCTCCGCTGCCAAAACCGAGGCAGGCAGCCGGACCAAAACTCCGGCTCACGCAACCTCCGGACTCTGTAAGCTCTCTACCGCTAGCGCTGGCGCTGGCGGCCGGTAAGCTGGGCGTATTCAGCGTCACTCAGGGGTGCTTTCTCCGCCCACGCCCGAGCGTCGTCCGGATTTTTTAAAAACATTTCTCGAGCCACCCGCTCGAGGGCAGCCGCCCTTTGGGCGGGCGCACTGGGATCAATCTTAAGCGCCCACTCCGCAGCCGCCGCCGGATCCTTCGAGGCCGTGGCATCCACGAACCCCCGCGCGGCGGCCGCATAGTCTGGAGTCCCCACTAGGGATTCCATGCGCGTGGTAGCCGCCGGAAAATCCTTTTCGGCCTGATACCGAACACTCGCAGCAAACGCAGCATCACGCGCAAATCCAGCGGGGAGGTCGGCCGCGTTTTTTCCCAAATCACGCCCCAGCCGAATGGCGTCCTCACGGGGTAATGAGGCGATGGATTCGGAAATCTCAGGATGCTGCTTCAAATCAATGCCGGGCCACTGGGCGAGCTGCGCGAGAGCGGCATTGCGCGTCGGGCCCGCAGGCAGGGACTCGGCGTAGCGGATTGCACCGCCGGGGTCTGCCCCTGCGGACGCCGATGCAATCATTGACTGCATGGCCGCCCGCGCGGCCGTTGGCGCGGAAGGCGTGTCGGCGATCAGAGGCGCGACGGCGGCAAAATCCTCCGGCGAAGACTTCGCAATGCCGCCAACCACCGAAGCGGTGGCGCGCTGCGAATCCGCCGGAAGCGCGAGGATCCACGTCACAAAAGCCCTCGGCTCCCGCTTAGCCCACACGCCCAGTAATGTGTCGGCCTGAAAGCGCAGGGATGCGTTTTGAAGCCAAAGTTGTGCGGCCATTTGGGGGGCAATTTCAGCAAAGCGACGGGCAGCAAATTGAAAGTCAAAGCGCATGCGTCGGAAAAAATCGGGGTTATTAGCCTCGGCGGTCAAAAGCGTCTCCAACTGCTCTGGGTTCATCCGGCCGATTGTCTCCATCACGGCTAGCCGCGCGTCGGCGGGCGAGCCGCTGTCGCGCTGTATTGCGTCGTAGAGCTCCTTGAGCGTGCGCGGTGCAACAAAAGGGTCGGCTTGTTTTGTGGTCTGCTCTGCAGCAACTGACGGCACTTTGGAAGCGGCGCCCTCATCTACTTCGGCGCCTGAGCCGGCGTTTGTGGCATCAGCTAATTTTGCTCGAACTCCAACACCCTTGGGCGAGGTCTCAGTGAGACTCGAAGCAGCGCGCGCGACTGGCGAAAACATGCGGCCGGCAAAGAATCCCGCGATTCCGCAGACAAAACTCGCTAGCAAAAAAAGTGAACGGTTCATTCGGTTGAAAAACAGACGCGGCGTGACGGGGCAAGTAACACTTACTTCGCCTTGATAGGCGCGAGGCGTTGCTGGAGTGCGAACTTCTGGGCGTCGGTGATTGGAAGCGACTGAATCAACTCAGCCCGCGAGGAACCGCGTCCGAACCCAAAGGCGCGGTCGGACATGAGCGAAGCAAAGTAGTCGATCTTCGTGGATTCGGATCCGAGGGTCGCACCCGCCTCGATGGCAGCCTGCTCGCTGCCCCAAGTGCGCGACTGATTCCATGCGTCAATCATGACCGCGCTCAGTACTCCCTGTCTGAAAGCGCCTTCGGGCAGCGAATCGATCCACCCCACGGCTGCGGGACGGTCACGCTGCGCAAGCACCCACCAAGTGCCAAGCGCTGCAGAGCGCATGGATTCATCGTTGGTTTGCTTCTCTGCAAAACTCACAGCGGCGTCGATGCCCTGGCGCTGGAAACGGGTGATTGCCTCGTCGGAATGCATCCACGAGGACTTTTCCTTTTCACCAAGCGAATCAAAAAAACGAGAGGCTGCGTCGGGATTGCTGGCGCGCATTTCGGAGAGGGTGGACTGGATCATGCTGCTAACCATGGAGGGGCGTGAACCACCGCGATTGCCGCCGCGCCGTGCGTCGCGTCCAGAGGCTCCCTCATTGGCGTCGGCAGGAGCCGACTTTTCGATCTCTGCGCCAAATTCACGCACCAAGGCGAGCGCTGCGGCTGGATCGCTCATCGCCGTGTGGGTGAGGGCCATGCCAAGAATGCGACTCATGGCCCAATTGCCGCGCATGTCTTTTAGCAGCTCGGGTTTTTCCCGCAGAACGCCCGCCATTTCCTGAAACGAGCCGCCCGACTGGAAGTTGCCCTCGCGAAAAAGATTGTCCCACACCTGCCCCCGCTTGGCTTCGCCAATCTCGGATACGGCGCGAAGAGCGTCCGCTCCATTGTTCTGCGCGAGGGCGGCGATGGCGCAAGCCATGGTGCGCGGGTCATCGAGTTTTTTGCCAAGCTCAAGAGCGCGCATCGGATCCTGCGCGGCGAGCCGCGCGGCGATGGTCGCCCGCAAAAACTCGTCACCCTCCTTGCCCTGAGGCAGCGCCTCAATCAAGGCCGCGGCCTGATCAGCGGTAAGCTCTTTCGCCATGCGTGCAATCCAGATTTGGATGCCTGGCGCGTACTCTTCATCTTTAGGACGCTTGTCAGAAATGCGCTGAAGCGCCTCGACTTGTTTTTCGAGCGAAAGCTTTTCGAATCCCAAAAGCTCGGATGTATTAAGCGGCGCGACCGGCGTCGGACTTTGGATAGACTGCAATGCCATGTCGTCTCCCGTGGCGCGAGCAGGGGCAGACGCTCTAGGCTGCGTTTCCGCTGCATCACCCGCGCGGCTTGCGGAAAGAAAGTTCGCAGCTATGCCGAGCCCGGCTCCGATGAGGAAAGAAGCGCACCATGCGAAAAGGGAACGAGGACGATTGCTCATGGGAAATGCGCCGAACGGTGCAGCACCTCAAGTCAATCACGGCCATGTCGTCAATTCAACTGCCACCGCAGGGATAATCTGATCCAGCTTCCGGCAGTTGAGAGCCAAAAAACCGCGCGACGTCTCTGCGCTGCGTGGTGCCCGACATGATGCAGTCGGCTCCGACTGCCTCAGCACGGCGACAAGGACGTTGAACCCGACACGCCCCTCAAACAACGCCCGCGCTTTCCTCGGACTAAGACGGATCCGTTTCCGGCTCCGTCGGCGTGGCAGCCTGACGCCGGCGGCTTTCGATTTCCTCGTACAGCTTAATGAAACCCAGCACCAGCAAGAGCGGACGCAATGCAATGAAGAGCAACCGCACGATTCCTCCCACTGGCAACAGCGTAAGAATCAAACCCGCACCGAAGGCGGCACTGACCGCTTTGGTGGGCTCCTTGCGCGTGTAGTTTTCGACGCTTGCGATCAACGGATCCAGTGAAGCATTGGAAGCAGGGGGGACGGAGTTTGGTTCCTGTGCGCTCATAGATCTTCTATTTCTTTTCTGTTTAACGTCTTTAAGCAACTCTGGATTGTCTGTTTTCTAAAACCAGCCAATCCGGCGGGCTTCAACGGCGCGGCGGACCGGCGCCTCTGAAACCCGTTTTCCCACCACAACCACCTTCATGCAACCACTCGTGCTTTTGAACTGCGTCGGGCTCACCCCTCGGCACCTGGGCCCGCACACCCCCAACTTATCCCGCCTGGCGAGGGAAGGATTCGCCAAACCACTCGCCCCCGCCCTGCCGGCGGTGACCACCACCGCACAGGTCTCGATGCTCACCGGAGTGGATCCCGAACAGCACGGCATCGTGGCCAACGGTTGGTATTTCAGGGATCTGAACGAAATCCTGCTCTGGCGCCAAAGCGAGAAGCTCGTCCAAGCCCCGCACGTCTGGGAGGGGCGTCCCTGGAAAGTACTCAAACACTTTTGGTGGTACGCGATGAACACCGGCACCGCCGCCATGGTCACCCCGCGCCCCGTCTACCATCATGACGGCAGCAAATCCCCTGACTTCTACGCGTGGCCCCCGGACCTGAGAGAAACGCTCCTTAAAAACCACGAGACCTTCCCCCTCTTCAACTTCTGGGGACCGACCGCAGGCCCCCAGAGCACCCGGTGGATCGCTCAGAGTTTCATCACCGCCTGGGACCACCAAAAGCCGGATCTCGGACTCTGCTACCTCCCTCACCTCGACTACGATTTACAGCGTTACGGCCCGGAGGGCGCGCATCTCGCGGGCAATCTGGCTGAAATCGACGCCTGCGCGGGCAGGATCATCGACCACGTGCAGGCCGGGGGCGCTCAAGTGATGGTTGTCAGCGAGTACGGAATTGCGCCGGTGCAGGACGCGGCGTTCCCTAACCGCGCGCTTCGGGAGGCGGGGATGCTTTCGGTATCCACCAATGCGGCGGGCGAGTTGATTGATCCGGGAATGTCAAAGGCGTTCGCCGTGTGCGACCATCAGCTCGCACATGTGTACGTGAAAGATCCGAGGGATCTGGCAAAGGTGCGGGATTGTCTTTCGAGCCTGCGCGGCGTTGAGCGCGTTTACTCCGACAAAGAACGCGCCGAGCTGGGACTCAACCATCCGCGCAGCGGCGAACTCATCATCACCGCAAAACAAGGCTGGTGGTTCGCCTACGACTACTGGCTGCAGGATGCGCTCAAGCCGGACTTCGCGCAGGCCGTCGAGATTCACAAAAAACCTGGATACGATCCGCGCGAATTGTTCTTTGATCCCAACGGTGGAAAATTGCGCGCGGCGAAGGCGCTTTTGCGCAAAAAACTCGGCCTGCGTTACGTGCTCGCGCCCTGCCCGCTCGACGCGCGGCTGGTGAAGGGCAGTCACGGGCTGGCACCGCTTTTGCCGGAGGATGGGCCCATTCTGATCGCTTCAAGCCGGGCGCTGGAAGCGGTGAACGCACATCATCACAGGGATGTCGCAAAGCTCATCATCGCTGCACTGACACGGCTCGGTTAACCCAGGGCTTGAGGAACACGCCTCCATCGAGGCTACCGCTACTGACTGTTGGAATTTCTTCACCGCATGCAGAAGCGCGCCATCCCGTGATCGTGCGCTGCGGAGGGCTACTGCGCGCCGCAACTTTAGTGCTTCATGTCCATCGCGGTAAGGAAGAATGCAGCGATGAATCCACCGATGGTCGAGAGCGACACCACGTCACCGCCTTCCTCGTAGGCGTGCGGGAACATCACTTGCGCCACCAGCGCCAGAATCGCGCCGCCGGCAATCGCCTCGAAAAGACCCAGCACCTGAACCGGCATTATCGGAAGCAGGAGGTTGCCGGCCGCTGCAAAGCCCGCAGCAATGAACAGGAGCGATCCCCAGAGCGTGTAGATTTTGAGGTTGCTGTAACCCGCTTGACGCATCGTATGCGCGCTCGCCATCGCTTCAGGCAAGTTTGCCAGAAAGATCGCGATCAAGAGCGTCGGGTTAAATTTTGCGAATCCAACGAATGTCGCTCCGATCACCAGTGAGCCGGGAATGGCATCGAGAATGTTCCCGATCCAAATCGCCATCGGATTGCCGCCGCCGTGCTCGGCCAGCGCCGCTTCCACTTCACCAGCACTCAACTGACGGATGCTCGCCGTAGCCATCTTCGCCCACGTAGCGCTATCGAGCATTCCAGCCTGCTGTTTGATGCTGTCCATTGTCCGATGCTCGGCGAGATCCTTTACCGCCGCTTTCATCTGCGGCGACACTTGAAGCAGATGATCAAAGTCCTCCTTTTCGATGCGCATCGCATCGACGGGCGCCTGTGCGAGGACTGTTGCGTTACGCACACCCGCACCGAGAAGCGCCATCTCACCAACAATGTCACCGCTTTTGATCTCCGCGATCTTCTTGCCGTCACCCTCGGGAGTCGCATCGTTCCGAATGAAAACGCCGAGACTGCCATCTTCCACCAAATACATGGCGTCACCGGGATCCCCCTGCTTGAAGAGGTACTTGCCCTGATCGAGATGAAAATCGCGGATGTACGGCAGCAGCCCGTCGATCTCCGAGGGCGGCAGGGAGCGCAACACTGCGTTCTGCCCGAGCCGCTGCAGCAGGCCGGCGCTCTCCTCGCGCTTCAAATCCAGAGCGAACTGGCGGGCTGTGGTCTTGTGACGCGCAGCGCCACCGTGACTCGCAACCAAACGGTTACATGTGAAATAGACCAAACCGCCTGCGAGGAACCCACCCGCGACGATCGCCCAGGCCTGGATATTAGAGACGCCCTCGTGGACCAGGTGTTCAGTCGTCCCGTAGGCTAGGTCAATGGCCAGGGCGTTCACCAATGCGCCGGACCCGAAAGCGAGAATGTTCGCGATCAGCTTCTCGCTCGCCTTAAAAGTGAGGCCCAACCAAGCCCCGATCACCACAGAAACCATCGCGGCAACGGCAAGACCCGCGGCCATCGCCACGCGGGTAGCAGAAAGAGCCATTTCACCCTCGGCAGGCGAGGTCGAAGCAAGGAATGTAATCATAACAAATGTTTAGGTTAGGGCGTTTGCCGAAAGTAAGACTGAGCCGACCAGCAAAACTAAAGCGGCTCGGCACCCCTCGGCAATCACCAAAGCGCGGGCTTCCCATGGGGCGGGCGGGCCGCATGGCCGTTTGAAGTGGCCATTTTCAACCGTTTACCAAACGCCTGAGAGGCCTGCGCTCCACGCAACTTACATTATAGCTTTTTTGAACCTGTTTTCCCGTAAAAAACAAACCTAAGTGCCCGCCCTGCATTCGGTATACTTAAATTGGAATGCGCTTGTTCCCCTCGCTGAGTCTCGCCCTGATAGCCGCCGTTTCCTCGGCCGCGGCCGAACCCGCGCGCCCCCTCACCTTCATCAACGACGTGTCCCCCATCCTCACTAAGGCAGGGTGCAACGCGGGCGCTTGCCACGCAAAGGCCGGTAACGGCCAAAACGGGTTTCGACTTTCGCTTTTCGGCTACGAACCAGAAGAGGACTACGAGCACATTGTGAAGGAAGGGCATGGACGCCGGATTTTTCCAAACGCTCCGGAGCAGAGTCTGCTGCTGCTCAAGGCCAGCAACGCCACTCCGCACGGAGGCGGCAACAAACTTCCGCAGGGCAGCGCCGGACACCGTTTGATCGTGGACTGGATCTCACAGGGGATGGTTTACGGGCGCGAATCAGATCCAAGGATGACCCGCCTGGAAGTCTCGCCCGCCGCGTCCACAAGCCAGATGCGATCCACGCAGCAGCTCAAAGTGCTAGCGCACTTTTCGGACGGCCACGTTCGGGATGTCACACGCCTTGCGATCTACGAACCCAACGACAAGAGTTTGGCGTCCGCAGACGAGGCTGGATTGATCCGCTTTTCGGATCTGCCCGGAAACGTTTCGGTGATGGTGCGTTATCAGAACCTCGTGGCGGTGCACGCCGCCTCAATTCCGCTGGGAGCTCCGGTGGAAAATTTGCCGGCTACGCGCAACTTCGTGGACGAGCTTGTTTTTGCCAACCTCAAGCGTCTTGGAATTCCGCCCTCGCCGATTGCGGACGACTCTACTTTTGTGCGCCGCGTAAGCCTCGACATCACTGGGCGCCTGCCCACTCCGGAGGAAACCAGATCTTTTCTGGAGAACAAATCGGACAACAAGCAGGACACGCTCATTCAATCACTTCTTGAAACGTCCGAATACGCTGATTTCTTCGCAAACAAATGGGCCGCGATTTTGCGGAACAAACGCATCGACAAGGGAACCAAGGCGAGCTTCGCGTTCCACTCATGGGTGCGCGACGGGATGCTGGCTAATAAGCCCTACGACCAGATGGTGCGCGAACTGCTGGCAGCCACAGGCGACCCGGTATCGAACCCTCCCGTGGCTTGGTACAACCAAGTAAAAACGCCCGAGCAACAACTCGAGGACGTCTCCCAGCTCTTTCTCGGTGTGCGCATGACATGTGCGCAATGCCATCACCACCCATTTGAGCGCTGGAGCCAGAGGGACTACTACGGGCTCTCGGCCTTCTTCAGCCAGATTGGCCGACGACCCACCGCCACGGCAGGCCAGTCGCTTATCTTTCACAAACGCGGCGTCGCACAGACCGAACACAAGAAGACCAAGGAACCGGTCAAACCCGTCGGACTGGGCGCCGTGCAAAAGGACATCTCACCCGACGAGGACCCGCGCCTGCAGCTTGCAGACTGGATGAGCTCAAAGGACAACCCGTTTTTCGCAAAGGCTCTTGTGAACAGATACTGGAAACACTTTTTCAACCGCGGGCTCGTGGAGCCAGAGGACGACATGCGTGAATCCAATCCACCCTCAAACCCAGAGCTCTTGAACGCGCTCGCGCAGCATTTCACCGAGAGCGGGTACGATCTGAAAGCGCTTGTTTTTGCGATCACCCGCTCCAACACCTACCGGCTCAGCTCGGCGAGCAACGATCAAAACGCCGCCGACAGGCAAAACTTTTCTCACTACTATCCGCGTCGCCTCAACGCCGAAGTCTTACTCGACAGCATTGACCGTGTCGCCGATACGACCACGGATTTTTCGGATCTGCCTTCGGGCACACGGGCCATCGCGCTTCCTGACAACAGCTACAACAAGGCATCGTACTTTCTCACCGTTTTCGGGCGCCCTGAGGGAGACAGCGTTTGCGAGTGCGAACGCGTGCAGGCTCCAAATTTATCGCAGAGCCTGCACCTCATGAATGCAGCCGACATCAAGACGAAGCTCAATAAGCCGAGCGGCCGCGCTGATCAGCTCGCGAAATCCGAGAAGACGGACGAGGACAATCTGCGAGATCTTTATGTGCTGACATTCTGCCGGGAACCAAGGGTTGCCGAGCTGTCCACGGCGCTGGCACATCTTGCGGTCCCGCGCACGAGTGCGGAGGGCGCTCCGCTTGATGCGCTGGCCAGTAAAAAGATCGGCTACGAAGACATCCTCTGGGCTTTGTGCAATACCAAGGAATTTCTCTACAACCACTGAGCCCCCCTCCATGAACACACGGATCATACCAACCGCCCTTGCCTCTCTTTCGCTGGGATTCGGCTGCATCGCGCACAGCCACGCGCAACTCGTGATTCTACCGGCTCCGCGCCTGCTGACCACCATGCCGATGGGCGCAAAAGCCGGAACGACTGTCGAAGTCACCGTCACCGGAGAACACATTGAGGAAGCGCAGCTCCAGTTTTCCTATTCAAAAGTATCGGCCGTGCCGAAACGAAACGCTGAGGGCCTTGTGGTGCAGAACAAATTTGTTGTCAGTATCGCGCCAGACGCCACACCACAAATCTGCGAGGCGCGAGTGATGACACAGCGCGGTATTTCTTCGTCACGCGCTTTCAGCATCCACACCCTGGACGAGGTTGTTCGTGAAAAGCCCAACACCACGCTGCAAACCGCACTGCCGCTCCCGGCCAACTCTATCTGCAACGCAACCACCACAACAAAGGCAGTCGACTACTATTCGATCCAGACAACCAAGGGTCACCGCTACGTAATCGAATGCGCCACTTCCGGCATCGATTCCAAACTCACTCCCGTGCTGATTGTCGCGGATCCAGCCGGACGCGACCTCTTGGTGAACCGGCGTACAGGGTTTCTAGATTTCACCGCGCCCGCCGACGGCACTTATGTGATCAAAGTGCACGGACTGACTTTCCAGGGGGGCGCGGAGAATTTTTACCGTCTCGTAATCCAAGAGCTCGGGGCGTCGGATACCGTCACTTATCATCCCCGAACAAAGTCTGTTTCCGCAGCCTCGCTCCCGGGCGAGCACCACACACCGTCCCTCCGCCTCAGCGAGACCGAACCGAACAACACCCACGCGCAGGCGCAAAAAATCTCCCTCCCCTGCACTATTGAAGGCGCATTTGCGACAGCTGGCGATGTCGACACGTACGAGTTCGAAGCGAAAAAGGGCGAGGTCTGGTGGATCGAAACCGTCTCGGAGCGACGCGGCTCCCCGACCGATCCATTCGTGCTCGTTCAACACGTCGTGAAAGACGGTACATCCGAGAAACTCAAAGATCTCGTCGAGTTGAACGACATCAGCAGTCCCGTGAAGCTTTCATCCAATGGCTATGCGTACGACGGCCCTCCGTACGACATGGGATCTGCGGACGTCCTCGGCAAAATGGAAATCAAAGAGGACGGCATTCATCGCATCCAAATACGAGATTTGTTCGGTGCCACACGTGCCGAGCCCCACCACACCTATGCCCTCATGATCCGCAAGGCGCTGCCCGACTTTGCGCTGGCGGCGTGGGCCTTGCACATGGAGTTGCGCAACGGCGATCGAAACGCCGTCTCAAAGCCGATCGCACTACGGAGGGGCGTCACTATGGCGATGGAAGTCGTGGCGGTTCGCAGAGACGGGTTCGAGGGTGAAATCACACTAAGCATGGACGGACTGCCTCCGGGCGTTCGCGCGAGTGGCCTTAGAATTCCAGCCGGAAAAAATGTAGGGACGGTTCTTATCACTGCAGACGATGATGCGCCGCGCGGTATGGCGCTTGGCAAGATCCTCGGATGCGCCAACGTGAACGGCGCGGAGTTGGTGCGCGACTGCCCCACAGCCTCGATGGTCTGGCCTGTCAAAGATGCGAGCCAGGAAACACCCACTCCGCGCCTTTTCGCGGACACTCCCGTCTCTGTCGGCGGCGATGAACTCACTCCCCTGAGCATCCGGCCCGCTGAAGACCGTGTTTGGGAGGCGACGGAGGGCGAAAAGCTGACCATTCCGTTGAACCTTGTATGGCGTGGCGATTTCTCGGGAGGCTCAATCAAGCTCAAACCGCTGGGACTCGACTTTGCAGGCATCAAGCCGTTCGACGTCCCTGCAAAAACCGCCCAAACAGAGGTTGTGCTTGAACTCGCCACGCTCAAGACACCTCCGGGCGAGTACGCCTTTTCGGTTCACGGCGGTTACGTTGCGAAGTATCCGTCCGTGCCCGCCCCGCAAAAGCCCGCGGAACTCGCATCCATTGCGCCCTCAAAAGCGGCAAGTACCGTCAAGGGCGAAGCCGGTGACACGCCGAAGGCCACGAAGGAGGCAACACCTGCTGCTGCGACACCTGCAGCAGAGCCGCCAAAAGACATAGCTGACATCGTCTTCTCCGAGCCGATTCGCGTGCGCATCAAGCCGGCTGCGACGAAATAACTCCGAACTCATGCAAAAGTAATGTTGGACAAATCCCAAGGCACCAAAGAGCAGAGCACCCCAGCCGTGATGGCTTGGGTGTTTGCGTTTCTGTGGCCTGCGGGGATTGGGTACGCGCAGGAGTTGGACTTCTACAAGGACGTCTTTCCCGCACTCGAATCGAACTGCGTTTCGTGTCACAATAAAACAAGCTCTGAATCAGGGCTGAATCTTGGGACACCCGACACGATTCGCAAAGGCGGCGACTCGGGTCCGGCGCTTGTTCCCTCGTCCGGAGATGAATCCATCTCAGAACGCGTCAGCGCGGTGCGTTTCAGTCCGGATGGCAAAATGCTCGCCACCGGCAGCGGCGAGTTTTCGCTTAGTGGCGACGTGCACTTGTGGGAAGTTGGCTCCGGAAAACTATCAGCTGTGTGGCGAGACAAGCACAGGGATTCGGTACTGGCGCTGGACTTTTCTTCCAATGGCAAGTGGATCGGGAGCGGCAGCGCGGACCGGCTCGCAAAAGTGATGGAGATTGCGACAGGGAGACAGGTTTATGCACTTGAAGCGCACACACACCACGTCCTGAGCGTCTACTTCCGTGCGGATGACAAGCCGCTTGCGACCTCCGGCGCAGGCGGCGTTGTCAACGTATGGGACATGGAATCGGGGGAACGCAAAAAGAAGATCGTTGGGTGGAGCAAAGAGGTCACCGCCCTCCCGTACATGGGCGCCACCAGCCAGATCGTCGCATCTTGCGGCGACAACCAAGTCCGGATCGTCTCGGACGATGGCACCGAAGTGCGGGCGATGACAAAGCTTCCCGATTTCATGCAATCGGCCGCGAGCGCCCACACGGCTTACGTGATCGTCGCCGGCGGCGAAGACAGCGCTTTACGCGTTTGGGATTCTGCCACGGGCAAGGAACTCGCCACCTTCGGCAATCGATAAATACCTGCGGACTATCTTTTTCATTTCCGGGAACTACCCTCCACAAGAACTCCAAGCACCCCTAAAGCCTATGTCGGAGCATTCACATATTTTTTCCAACTGCCGCGGCCCTCTTGATCGTCGAGGATTCATGCGCATCGGATTGACGGGATTCGCCTCACTCGGACTTCCAGGGCTGCTGCGGATGCGCGCAGCGTCCCCATCGAAGACCAACTCAGAGCGCACCGCCGTGATCATGGTGTGGAAGCCGGGCGGCTGCTCGCATATCGATACGTACGATCCAAAACCCGATATCGGCTCCGAATACCGCGGCCCGTTTAAGACCATCCAGACAAAAGTACCCGGGCTTCATTTTACCGAATTGCTGCCCTTGCAAGCTAAGATCGCGGACAAGCTCACGGTGCTGCGCTCGATGAACCAGAAGGCCGCAGGACATCCCGCAGGCTCGATGCAGATGCTTTCCGG
>CAMDSZ010000002.1 GCA_945906945.1 Akkermansia muciniphila | reverse complement strand
CAGACAGGAAGGCAGACAGGAAGGCAGACAGGAAGGCAGACAGGAAGGTAAGCAAGAAGGATTGCTCAGGGGCAAACAGGAGGGCCGCAAGGAAGGTCTCTCCGAAGGTCAGTTGCTCGCCTTCCGGACTGCCGTTTTACGCGCTTTAGAAATCCGTCACGGGTCTTGCCCAGAAGGAATCCGCGAGGCGCTTGGGGCAATCGAGGATCCGAAGCGACTGGAGCAACTCCTCGAAAACGCGATCCGCTCCGACTCGGTTGAGGCTTTTGCGCAGGAGCTCTAAGGAGTAGCCGCTGGCTCGCTCTTCGAGGTGGAAGTAACTTTAAAAAGGCGACCTAGAACATCAGAACCCTCGATACGAGCAAGGCACTGCATTAGCCGCGTTTTGTCAGGCAAGGAAGTGGTTTTCGGATGTCATCTTGCGCTTCGACAAGTAAACCCATCCCAGCTAACACTGATTTATGAACGCGAACTTTGAAGCCCTAGCTCATGATGCTCTCGTTCTCCCTGCAGAGCAGCGTGTCGCTCTGGCTTACCGCCTCCTTGAAAGCGTAGAACCCGTTACAGAATCAAATACGGAGACTGCTTGGGATACGGAGATCGCAGAGCGCATTGCTCGGTTTAATTCGGGCAAAACTAAACCAGTGAACGCAATAGACGTTTTTGCTCGGCTCTGCCAGATCGCTCCCAGACGATGAGTTCGTTTCTGGAATTTCTTCCTGAAGCATTCTTGGATGCCGAAGCCGCAGTGACGTACTACGAGGGACATATGCAAGGTTTGGGGACGAAATTTTGGATTGAGCTCGAAGCGATCTGTTCAACTATCCCTCAAAATCCGTTTTTATGGAGAGAACGTACAGGTGGTTTTCGAAGGGTTAATTTTCTAGGGTTTCCCTATTACGTGGCCTTTTTTATTCGCGCAGATAGAGTCCTTGTTGCCGCCGTTGGACATGCAAGCCAAGACCCCGATTATTGGAAGCATCGGATCAACTGAATTCAACAGTCCCGACCTTTGCGCTCTATTTTATTCGATCAGAAAAACGGCTCACCGCTGATCCACAACGATCGTTGAGCCAGGCAGCTCACGGCCCGCGCGATCGAGCAGCAACACCTCGAGTTTTTCCTTATGCGCGGTTTCTGCAGCGAGCAGCGGGCTCAATAGAATCATCGCGGTCGACCATGCGTCGGCTTCGACACAAGTTTCGCCAAGCACCGCGCTCATCTCGATGCCCGCCTCAATCGGTTGTCCGTTAAGCGGTGAAATCAAATGCGTTGCCGGACGCCCTTCGAGCATCTTCCGCGCACAATAATGCCCCGACGTGGCAAGCGCACGGTCCTTGAGGCTCATCGTGCCGAGAAGCTTCCCTGGCTGCGCGGGATTTTCGATTCCGATCAGCCACGCCCCGCGCGCGCGCAACTCGCCGCCTATCTCCACCAAAAACTCCCGTACACCGGCCGTCTCCAGAACTTCGCATACCCGGTCCACCGCGTACCCCTGCAGCATCGCTCCAAGGTCCAATGTCAGTGCGGGGTGCTTCTTCCTGAGCGTATTCAGACTTACATCCACCTCCAGCTTGGAATAGCCAACGGCCTCCATCGCGGTCTTCAAAGCTTCATCGGACGGGATCGATCCGGACTGCGCCGCCGAAGAGTGCATTGGCCCGTGCCCCCAGAGCGACACCAGCGGCGCAACGGTGATATCAAACATGCCCCCCGTGCGATCGCTCACTCGCGCCGCCAGCGACACAAGCTTCGCCAACTCAGGCTCAACGTCCATCTCCAGCACCGTCGCGCTTGTGTTGAACTGGCTCGTTGCCGAATCCGGCTTCCAGTGCGAAAGCCTCGCTTCAATCCTGTCGATCTCCGCCGCGATCCGCCCATCAAGCCCATCTGGCTTCCATCCGGCATCGCGCACTTTGACGCACCATGTCGTGCCAAAGGCAGCTCCGCGCATCTCGGTCGCAGCGGAGTCGCTCGACGGCTCGAATCGCCTCACAGCCGACTCCGCAGCCGCTGCAGTTTTCGTATCTAACCCGCCCGGAGCGGACACCGGACGCAACACCACAATCCCCGCACCCACAAGCAAGCTCGCAAACGCCCAGTAATCCTTGCGTCCAACACCCTGGGTCGTGGAAGTCATCCGCATGAAATTCAGGAGCGCGCCCGTGGGACATCCGTAATGACAATACGCCTGCGGTACAAAAAAACTCGCGCCAAGGCCGAGCACCGCCAACACCGCAGGAACAACGGCCGCACGCCCGAGAGTCCATGCGTCAAACGGCTCGAACTTACTCGCCTCAAACTCACCCACTGCCAGCGCCCCTAGAAACAAGCCTATCAACGTCACCGCAGGAATCACGCGTAACGATTGATGCACGGCTTGTGGAACCTTCACATGCAGCCGCGTAAAACCACCCAGCACCTCCTGAGCCGCGCCGTGCGGGCAGACATGGTGGCAGTAAATCTGGCGCCGAGTTCCCCACGGCACGAGCAGTGCCACTGCCACCAACAATAGAAACCCACCCGCCTGCAATGTGGGCATCCCGTGCTGCGCCCAGCCCAACAACGGCGAAAGCGACAGCATTTGCCCGAGGCAAACTCCCAGCCCGCCGATCAACACCCCGCGCCAAATCAGCCGCAGCACGCGGCTGCCGCGCAGCGGCGAAAACGCCAGCACGAGGGCGCCAGCGAGAATCGCAGCGATCGCTGCATCCCAAAGGCCGAGCCGTTGCCAGAAGCCTTGTTTCGGCGACTCCTTGCTTGCATGCGCCTGCCGCGCAAAAGTCTGCCGAATGCCTTCCGCAACTGCATAACTCGTCATCGTGGCGCCAGCGACACCCTCGATGCCTTCCTTTTGGAAATCCAAAGTCTGCCATTGATCCGTGGTCCACTTGGTGAGGAGCTTCATATAATCAGCGTCCCCTCGAACCCTGTCGGCGTAGTCGGGAGTGTCGTACGTTTTGCGCATCCGCACCCCGAGAAGCGTCCGCTCATCAGCCGCCACAGCCAACAGACATTCCGTGGGTCCCTGATACCCGATCAAATCGTCCGAGGCCGGAGAGGTGCGGACCAGGTACCCCATGAGCGCGCCATCGGCCGATTTGACCTTGCTCCATCCATCCCGCTTGTCGTCCACAAAGATTTCGGCGGCTCCCTTAAACATCGAGTCCGCCTCCTCAATGGTGACGGCATCAGGAAAACGCAGCGAAACGCGACCGCCGGTAAATCGGTGCGCTATCGCCTCAACCCACGCAAACGCCGTCAACGTCGACCCTGCAACTCCGTCGACCGCTGGCGGAGGCTCTTTCTCGGGATGCCATCCCGACAACGCGTCCCAGAACTTGCCCGAGTTTTTGAGCGCCGCAACGTGCGACGGTGTGTCTTCGCTGTGCAAAAGACGGACCCCGCGAATGCGGCCGTCATTTCCCACTGCCAAGAGTAGGTTGCTAGGCCCCGCATAGCCGATGATGGAATCACTTTGCGGTGAAGTTAAAACCAGCAGCCCGAGAGGCGTGCCGGAATCATCTAAAACGTCCAGCCGCCCATCGCCCGCGGCCCGCAGTTGGGTTGCTTTTGCAAAATAAGCCCGTGCATCGGAGAGCTTCACCGCATCCGAAAAAACGCCCGCGTTTTGCCCTGCGGGCGGCGCGGCAAGCCGCAGCAGGCAGGCGGCCAGAACGAGAGCCAGCAGCCGCCAAACCTGCACCAAACGTCCAATCAGAAGCCTACGTTGCATGGAGCGTGCAAGCGATAGGCTTCCGGACTGCCACCCGCCGTTTCGGCGATCCGAAACGGTGTCTATTTTGCAGGGATAATTTGCACGGCATCAGCGTGAATCGTGCCATCGGATCCGGCGGCACGCAACACGACGGAGTTCATGACGTCTGCCGCGAAATCAAAGGTGCCGAGCGAATGCGCGCCATCAGGCGTGTTCTCCTTCTGGTTAAGGCGCAAAGTGACCGGCGACTGGCCGGGGCGTTCGATGCTACACGGGGCCTTGGAAGCGCGATTCTCGTGTCCGGCCCAATACACGCGAACCTCGTATTTTCCAGTGTTTGGGACTTTGAACTCGAAGCGTGCCTCGGCGTCGGTGCCGGCGGAGGTGAACTGGTAGGCGCCGCCCACATTCGGGAGCAGGCCGTGACTTGAAGACCATTTGCCGACCATCTTCGCTTTGCTGTCGTCGATCACTATGCCGGTCAATGGCTGGGGAGCCTCGCCGATCCCCTTGTGAAGATGCGTGGCGAACTGTGGCAAATCCCGGTTCATCCAACCACCGGCGAGTGTCGAGGGATCTGGTATGCTCGGGTCCAAGCGCAGCTCGCCATTAAGCCCGTCGCGGCGCATGGCACCTGGCTGGCTGACTAGTTGGATGAGCTCCTTCAAATGACTCTCGTACACCCCGCGAGGATCTGATTTGTGCAGCACTGCGATGTAGGCGGCTTTTCCGACCACTTCACCCATCATTCCGCAGGTCCGCATCACGCGGATCGTTCCCAGCGCCTGGTGTGTGACGCTGATATTCCGGCCTGCCATAAAAAGATTCGGCACGTTCTTGGAATAAAAACAGCGGTACGGCACCGGATAGCCGTTTTTGCGATCCACATGCTTGCCGAACTCAGCGCGAGAAATGAAGGGGTTGTCCGGAAACTTCGCTGCGTACTGCTCGCGTGGATAATGCAAATCAATGTCCCAGGTGGTCGCAACCATTCCATCCGGAAAATCCTTCTGCGCGACAATGTCGTCCTGCGTGAGCACCAGGTCGCCCTGCAGCAAACGCGATTCACGGGGCCCGCCAACGTGTGAGACCCACTTCAATGCCGCCTTCGCCTTCTCATCATCGCTGCTTCCATGCTTGATCGCGGAAAACGCTCCAAACGCCGCGCGGAAATTCCAATCGCGAATCAACTCGAGATCATTGATGGGATGTTTGTTGAACCCAGACTCCCAGAACCATTCTGCCTTGAGGAAAGGCTTGTCGTTGATCTTGGACTTACTCTCCTTCACCTTCGGAAAATCCTCCATGGTAAGAGGCAGTGCCCAAGGCGTTTCGGGCCATGCGGATGGCTGTTCGTCCAGCTGGTAGTACCACATGTTTGACATGCCCATGTGGCCCGTTTCTTCCATCGTGAATTGCGCGCCTGCGGCCGCACCCACCGTTCCATGGCCGGTGCAGTCCACAAACAGCTTTCCGCGGAACTCGCGTTCACGGCCGGTCTTCACGTCCAGCGCGCGCACTGAAGCGATCTTGCCCGATGCATCCATCTTCGCGCTGTGCACGAAATGTCCCAGGTAAAGGCTCAGCGTTTTTTCACTGCGGCAAACCTTCTCCTTCTTGTCATCGACAAAATCCTCCGGCTTCCCGGGACTGTCGGGTGCGCGGTCCGCGAACTCCTCAACAATTTCCCCGATATGCGGATATTTTCCGCGCATGGTGCCGCCCTGCGCCCAGACGCCGATCTCGCTACTGCCATTACCACCCAAGACAAACCGGTCTTGAATCAACGCGACTTTCAGCGACTGACGCGCCGCGGAAACGGCCGCAGCCACCCCGGCATAACCGCCGCCGCAGACCACCAAGTCAAACTCGCCCACGTCCTCCGGCACGCCGCCGGGATTGAGCCATTTGTTGCGTGCGTCGACAAGTGCCTGTCCCTGGGGCGGGGAATAGGAGGGGTCGCTGCTGAGTAAAATAGCGTCGCAGCGTCCATCAAAACCAGTGAGATCGTGCAAAGCGAGGCTGTGTGCTCCCGCCTTGAGTTTTACGGTGCCGCCTGGCTGCCAGTGCCACTCGGCGCCCTCGGTACCGAACTCGGTGGCTAGCGGCTTGCCATTTACAACCAATCGAAAGCGACCTGGCGTGCCGGGTACCTTCCAGGGGCCAACCCAGTCTTTGGTCCGCACCCAAACCCGGTATTCTCCCGCCTCCGTAATCTGCACCTTACCCGTCGCGTCCTTGACGGCTTTGCCGAGGCCGTGTGCAAGCAGGTATGGCGAGCCCACCACATGGGTGAAAGACGTATCCAACGACCAGCCGCCGTGGCTTTCAAACGACTCGGCCTCCACAAACACCGTTTGTGCGGCATGAACTATGGAATTTGCCGCAAACAAACATGCGGAGGTGAAAACGAGAGCAGGTAGTGAACGGAGCTTCATAGAACCGGGGAATAACTAGCGATTGGGGGTTGAGGGGTGTTGAGCAGGGTTGTCACTAGAGTGCGAAAGGAGCACTTCTTTTTTCGAGTCTTTAAATTCCATCCTCCAGGCCCGCAAGCAAGTCCCAAACCACCTGGGCGAAGTCAACCACCCCTCCCGCGCCCAACAGCCTGCCACACAATCGAAAACGACCTTCATAAAGCCCAGCTAACCTTAAATCACGCCAGATGCCGCCGCTGACGCTTAGGCCCCCCGGCACTACCCACCGACGCCCGCACGGGCGCAGCCGCTTCCTCAAGGAACGCCAGCCTTTCCCTCTTGATTCCGCCCCTGAACCAGTCGCCCTTCAAAACCTCGGCGATGTCGCATCCACGCACCTCCCGCACAAACCGGTAAAGCTGCTCCGCGAGCGCCACCAGCGCGATGGAGTGCGTCCGACCCAGCCGCAGCGCAAGCCAATCGCTAAACTCCATGAACCCCGCAAACGGAGACTCCAACCCCCGCCACACCCATGGAAGCGTATCAGTGAACCTGCCGCTGTTGGCGATAAGATCCCAGAACTTCGCGAACCGCCTCAGGCTTTGAAGTTGTGCAAAGCTCAGTGATTTGTTCTGCAAAATTTCATAAGGCGGGTGGGGGCTGTACTGCATCTGCCACTCCGCGTCGTGCCGCACAATCGGCGTGCCCCGCAGACGCTTGAGGATCCCAAGCTGTATTTCTTGGGGCGCCAAGGCGACGAGCCGGTCGAAGCCGCGCCCAAAACTTTCCATCGTTTCACCCGGCAGCCCCGCGATCAGATCCGCGTGAATATGAACTCCTGTGTGCGCGCGGAGAAAACGCAAGTTGTGCTCGAGCTTCTCGTAGTTCTGCCTGCGGCTGATGTTTTTAGCCGTGGCCTCGTCGAAGGTCTGGATGCCCACTTCCAACTGGACGCCTCCCGCAGGAAAACGCGCGAGCAACTCAAGCAGCGCCTCAGGCATGCGATCCGGCACCATTTCAAAATGCACGAACATCCCGTCCTCCCATCGATCCAAAAAGAACTCAAGGATCGCCCGGCTCGTCTTAAGACTCAGATTAAACGTCCGGTCGACGAATTTAAAAATACGAGCACCGCGTGCAAAAAGGTTTTCAAGTTCGGCGAGAAACAACGCCAGATCGAATCCGCGAACCGGCACATCCAGCGACGACAAGCAAAACTCGCACGTGAACGGACATCCCCGCGAAGCCTCAACGTAAAGCACCCGATTTTGAAGGTCCTCACGCGAGTACAATCCGTACGGCATGCGCACACCAGCCAACTGCGGCAATTCAGCGTGGATGACCTTGTGCACAGGCCGCTCACCCGCGAGCAGCATGCGACAGACTTCCGCAAACTTCAAATCAGCCTCGCCCGTGATGACGTAATCCGCGCATTCAACGATGGGTTGTCCAAGCGTTTCATAGCTGACCTCCGGTCCGCCAAGGATCACCACGAGGTCCGGCTGAACCTTTTTGAGAATCGCGACCACCTCGGCCGTCAGCGCGGCGTTCCAGATGTAGACTCCCAACCCGACGATCCGGGCTCCCACTGCTAGAATTTCACCCGCGATATCCAGCGCGCGCTGCTTGATTTCAAACTCGAGAATCCGCGCGACGCTCTGCATTTCGCCGAGGTTGGCCATGAGGTAACGCAATCCAACTGCGGCGTGAATGTAACGGGCGTTGATAGTCGCCAGGAGAATCTGCACGTCGCCGCCGCGCGGTTCCGCGGGCGTTTCGACGCCTTCCTTATGCTCAAAATCAACTGGGGCTGCATTCATAACGCCACAAGCCCAGTCTCACAGCGAATGCCCGTAGGGCAATGGCTAACTCACTTTTCCAACGTCGGCGCATCGCCGACCGCGATCTGCAGCTCCTGCTGCGCGCAGTTGAAGTCAACTACCGAACGGACCCGCGCCAACCGCGACTGGCGCAATTCATCGCGCGCCATCACGTATTCAAGCACGACCCCCACCTGACTTGCCTGCCGCTCACCCGCAAGCTTGGTCATCTCCTCAGCTGCCGCAACCGCGTCATCCGTGATCTGGATCTGCGCATGCGCAGACTGTGAGCGTGCCACGGCTTCCACCACCTCCCGGCCGACAGACGCCTTCGTGCGGCTTTTTTGCAAGGCCACCGACTCGCGCCTCGTTTCCGCGATCTTGTTTCGCGTCGTGTCAAACATGCCGCCCGGCCCGACCTTCCAACCCAAACCGACAAAGAAATCCTGCTGATCGCCAAAGTTGCCGGTCCGACCGGTCCGACCGCCACCAAAACCACCCGCGGCATAGCCCCCTTGAAGCGTGGGAAAAAGCGGCCCGACTCGCAAACGGTCTTCCTCCCGAGCCAGACCGACCGCCGCCGCGTCGACCGCCTTGATTTCCGCCCGGTTCGCCTGCGCGCGCGCCACCAAATCCGTGAGCTGTTCGTCCTTCATGAGCCGCACCGGCGTCAAATCCACCTTAGCCGCGCGCAGCTCGGTTTCCGGAGCGAGCCGCAGGATTTCCGCCAACCGCGCGGCGCACACTTGCAGCTCCTCTTCACCCAAACGAACCAACAGACGCAGACGCGCGAGCTGCGTGGCGACCCGAAGAAGATCCGCCCGAAACGCCGTCCCGACTTTCACCGCATTGTCTAACTGCTGGTAATAACGCTCTGAAATAGCAATGTCCTCCGCCATCACTGCGAGAGACGCCTCTGCCTTCAACAACGCGTAGTAACGCTCGGTGGCAATGCGGATGGTATCGAGCCGTACTTTTTCCACTAAATGATCCGCAGCGATCGCACGCTGTTTTGCAGCGAGCGCCCCGTAGTAGATGTCGCCCGGAGCCCAGTCGAGAGCGAGCGCTCCGCCCACGCCGTAATTAAGTTTGCTAGCGTCGCGGACGTATCCATCGATGTCCTGCAGTCGCCCCTCATGCCCGCGGTAGTTCGCGCCAATGCTGAGCGTGGGCCAGAAACGCTGCCACGCCTGTTTGGACTCCTGAACCGCCACCACATGCTGCAAACGCGCAAACTCGATTTCCTCGTGCCGCGCTCCGGCAAGCCGCAACACGGCCCGGTGATCGACAAAGAAAGGCTCCGCATTTGCCGATACCACTAATAGAAGAAAAATCAGGAGTTGTCGCATGAGGCGGGGGTAGGAGGTGAGGACACTAATGGGTGCAGTGATACGATCAGCGACGATCAACGCAATGATTCACTATTTTGCTGCGGCCGCCTTGAGCGTCACGGGCTGTCCATCGTTAACCGCCGTTGTTCCAACTAACAACAGCACGTCTTCAGGCTTTAATTCCGGAACCTCGGCGTTCACGCCATCGTTGAATCCGAGTTTGACAGCGGTTTTCACGGCTTTGCCTCCAGCGTGCTTGAAAACAAAGGCGTTTGTCTTCTCCATCACAATCGCCGCGACAGGCACGAGCATCGCGTTCTCATGCCGGTCTACGCCGATGCGAGCGGTCACGCTCAATCCGGGCATCAATTTGCTCTGCGCATTATCCAGATCCGCCTCCGCCAGCATGGTGCGCGAACCTGGATCGAGCACCCCGCCCAAACGCGAGACCGTGGTTTCAAAAGTTTGTCCCGGATAAGCGTCCACGCTCACCCGTACCGGCTTACCCTTTTGCACTAAAGGCGTTTCCAGCTCCGTCACAGGAATCTGGCACCTCAGTTTTTTGTCATCCACCAAGCGGAGCAACGGCCCCGCTCCGGGTGAAACGTAAGCGCCGGGATCCACAGCCCGACTCGCGATCACACCCGCGAAGGGCGCACGAATTTGCGCGAAATCCAAAAGCACGCTTCCTCGTGTCACGGATGCTTTGGCTGATGCAAACCGCGCCTCCGCATTATCGACGCTTTGCGGTAGCACAAGGTCGGGAGATTTCTGGCGCGCTTCACGCAGCCGCTTCACGTCAATTTCTGCGGCCTCCATTTCAGCCTTGGCCTTCAGCAAGTCCGCTTCCAATTCAGGCACCTCGACCGTCGCCAGCAAATCACCCGCGGCAACCTTGTCGCCCTTGTCGACTTTGATCGTCTTCACGTACCCAGCCACACGGGCTTGCAAGCTGACCTGCTGGAAGGGCGCGAGCGCCCCGGGCAGCGCGACCCAGCGATAGATAGTCCCGGGCGCCGGATTCACCGTTGCAAACTCCGCGGCCCCGAATGCGGACCCCAGCGGCAGGGCGAGTACGACCGCCAAAATAGTATCTCGTTTGAACATCATGGAGAGAAAAGGCTTTCGGATGCGTTTCAGATTTCTAGGTAACAGCCAGTGCCGGTTCCACACGCCGTCCGGCGTGCGCCGGAAGGGTGCACTCCGCGTCGTCTGGATCCAGTGACGCGGAAGCTGCGCTGGAACGCGCGAGGAGCGCGTAGACTGCGGGCAAAATAAACAACGTCGACAGCGTCGCAACCGCGAGGCCGCCCAAGACCGCCTTGCCGAGGGGCCCCGACGCGGTGCCCCCGAACGCCATCGGCACCATCCCTGCCATCATGGCAACACTCGTCATCAGGATTGGGCGTACGCGGCCAGAGAGGCCTTCCAACGCCGCCTGCTTTCGGTCAAGGCCCGCGCGTTGCGCACGCTCCGCAAACGTGACGAACAAAATCGCATTTGAAACAGACACCCCGATCGCCATGACCGCACCCATGAAGCTCTGCAAATTCAATGTTTCTCCAGTCACCCACAACGCTCCCACCACACCAGCCAGCACGGCAGGCACAGCGCTCAACACTACAAGTGGCAAGCGGACACTTTGAAAATTCGCCATGAGCACCAGCATGATCACCAGAACCGCCACACCCAACCCGTTCTTAAGCCCGACCTCCAACTCCCGCAACGGCTGCACCTGACCGCGCACCGCGACACTCACTCCAACTGGCGTTTCAATTTGTTTGAGCGCCCCATCCACTTTTTTAGCCACTTCACCCAGACTTGCTCCGTGCAGGTTTGCGGTCACCGATACCGTGCGCGCCATGTTATAGCGATCATACTGGCCCACCACGGTTCCTTCGGAGATTTGCGAAAAATTACGCATCAACGCTGAACGCCCCGAACCCGCGGATACCGGCAGATTCAACAAATCCTCGGCCGTCTTCATCTGCCCCTGCGGCACCTGCACCTGCAGGCTGTAACTCACGCCCGTCTTCGTATCAGCCCAATAATTCGGAACAGTAAAACGACTGCTGGCCGTCGCGGTAACGAGACTCCGCGTGGCGTCGGACATTCTCACCCCAAGCAGGCCCGCACGCTCGCGATCGATTTGCACGTTCACACTCGGATAATCCAGCGCCTGCGCGATATGAACATCCCTTAGCTCGGGCATCGGCGCGAGCGCCGTCCGGATTTTCTCCGCATGCGCCCGGGTCGCCGCAAAATCTTTCCCGCTCACCGCGATTTCAAGCGGCGTGCTGGAGCCGAGCGACATCACGCGGCTGACGATGTCCGCGGGCTCGAAAGACAGCCGGACTTCGGGCAATTCCCTCGCCAGACGGGCGCGCAACGTTTCACGCAATTTGGCCACGCGCACCGGCGTGCCCTGTTTGAGCTGCACCTGCAACATTCCCTCCTCAGGCCCGCTGTTCCACTGGTGAATGAGGTTCACCGGATAATTTGACGCGTGCACGCCGATTAGCCCCATGGTGATACCAACCTGATCCGGCCCCGCCTCCTCGGCAATCACCGCCAAAATCCGCTGCGC
The DNA here is from genome assembly GCA_945906945.1 of Akkermansia muciniphila. Lineage (GTDB taxonomy): Bacteria > Verrucomicrobiota > Verrucomicrobiia > Chthoniobacterales > Chthoniobacteraceae > Chth-196. The sequence continues at coordinate 32,378 of CAMDSZ010000002.1, read as the reverse complement.
AATCTGCTCGGTGAGTTCCAAGCGCGTTCCAGTCTGCGCGCGGAATCGCAACTGGATCTGGCCGGCATCGACCTGCGGGAAAATCTCCGAACCGAGCCGCGCTCCGAAAACGCTCACAAACACAAACGCGAGGGCGAAATATCCAGGCACCACAAGGAAACGCATCGCCACCGTGAGGCGTACAAACGGGCTGACCAGCAGTGCAAGAAAACTCTGCTTCTGAGCAGTGGGGCCCGTGCTTCCATGTTCCTTGCGGCCCGCCCACCACACACTCAACACTGGCAGCAGCGTGCTCGAGAGCGCGTAGGATGCCGCCATGCTGATCCCCACGGCAAGCGCGAGCGGCATGAACAGCGCCCGCGCAGCGCCCGTCATGAAGAACGCAGGCACAAACACCGCCAGCACGCACAACATCGCCAACAAACGCGGCAGCGCGGTTTCACTGATCGCGTCCAAAGCCGCGCGCGCCGTGCCGGATCCCCGGTGCCGGTGCACGTGCAGATTTTCCATCGCGACCGTGGCTTCATCCACAAGGATACCAACCGCGAGGGCGAGCCCGCCGAGGGTCATCAGATTGATGGTCTGGCCCGAAACCCAAAGGCCGACCACCGCCGCCGCGATGCTGATGGGGATATTGAGCACCACGATCACCGCGCTGCGGATATCGCGTAAAAACAACAGAACCATCAACCCGGTCAAAGCTGCGCCAAGCAAACCCTCCTTTGCCAAGTCCATGATGGCACGCTGGATCCACGGACTCTGATCAAACTCGAACGTCACGTTGATATCGTCCGGACACGCCGCCTTGAACTTGGGTAGGTTCGCCTTGACCAACTCCACCACCGTCAGCGTCGACGCATCGCTTCGTTTGGTGACCGGCATGTAAACCGTCCGCCTGCCGTTCACCAACGCAATACTCGTTACCAAATCACTGCCGTCACTGACCTCTCCCACGTCACGCAAAAACACTGCGCCCTCGGTTCCCACGCGCACGGGAACGGCCGCAAGATCCTGAATGTTTTTCACCACCGCGTTTGTTGGAACGATGGGATAACTCGAGGCGGTAGACAAATTGCCGCTCGGGCTGATGGTGTTGGCCGCGGTCATCGCGGCGACGATTTCGTCCGGCGAAATGCCGTACGCCCGCAGGCGATCGGGCTTCAGCGAAACCAGGATTGTTCTGGCGCTGCCGCCAAACGGCGGAGGCGCCGACACGCCAGGCAGCGTAGCAAAAAGCGGCCGCACCATGTTTAGCGCTGCGTCCTGCATTTGCCCGACGGTGCGAGCCGGATTTTCCGTGGAGAAAACCAAATTGCCCACGGGCACGCTTCCCGAGTCAAAGCGGGTCACAAACGAACCGGGCGTGCCAGGCGGCATGAACGCCCTGGCTCGGTTCACGTACGCGACCGTCTCCGCCATGGCGTTGCTCATGTCAGTACCCGGGTGAAACTGAAGCTTCATGATGGAGGCGCCCTGAATGGACTTGGACTCCACGTGTTCGATTCCGGTGATGTAGAGGAAATGATACTCGTAATAGTACGTCAGATACCCCTCCATCTGCAGGGGATCCATGCCTCCATAAGGCTGTGCCACGTAGATAGTCGGCACGCCCAGCGAGGGGAAAACATCCCGGGCCATCTGTTTGGTGGCCATCCATGCCGCCATGAGAATCGCAAGCACAGCGACCACAACCGTCCAGGGACGACGCAAAGCTGTTCTGGCTATGGAAAAGTCTGACATGGAGAATGGCGGCTGGTCAGACAACCCCACCAACTAGTCAAAGTTAAGTTAAATAGTGTGAATTTTACGTCACACCAATCTCCCAACCGAATGTTTGGGTATCGTCGACTGCTCTGCTTCTACGACAACCGTTGAAGAATCACTGAATGCCAGTGCGTGCTGTACGTCTCGAATCCCGGCGCTTTCGCGTGCGCAACCAGCAGTTGGCCGGCCTCCTCCTCCACCTCTGTGAAACACTTCGATGAGCTCCATACGCTTTCCCGCTCTGGGAAGTGAAGCTCCCCGGACAAAGGCGCTCCTTGTGTGTCGGCTAGGATTGCGCCTTCTTCGGACAAAATGCAGACGCGCGAACGTGTCTTCTCCTCGTCCGTAAGAGGCGTTCGATCCACCACAGTCTGCGCCAGTCCACGCCAGTTGAACAAAATACCCAGCACACCAATCGGCTCGCCGTCAACTTCGCCGCCGCGCCGCACCGCGCACGAGTAGCCCAAAATGTAGGCCCCGTCGACCAGGGGAGATGCGTGCACGATCTCAAACCCGAACTCGTCTCCGGATCGGGTTTGCAACGCGCTCTGAAACCAGCGCTGTTTGCCGGCATTCATTCCAATCGACTTGTAAGTCTGCGGCCGCCCATTGGCTAGCACCTCACCGTTGAGGCCGCACACCACCAAATCAAAATACACCGTGTAAGCGTTCAATATCACCCCAAGGCGCTTGCAGGCGTACTCGACGCGCTCCGGCGTCGGCTCGGTAAGCAAATCCACCACGCTCGAATCCGTCGCCCACCAGCGCACATCGCAGGAACGCTCGTACAGATTGCGGTCGATCAAGTCGATATTGGTGAGCGCCAGGTCCGCAAGCCGTGTGCCGAGAACATCCGACGCCAGGCGCTGCGAGATGTTCTGCAATTCCGCGATATCGCCGCCCAACTTCGACGACAGCTGGATTGCCACCCTCTTAGTAGTCTCCGACAACTCGCCCATCTCCGTCGCAACCACCGCAAACGAGCGCCCTGCTGCTCCGGCGCGTGCCGCCTCGATCTTTGCGTTGAGCGAAAGCAAGCTCGACTGCGTGTTGATCTCGTCGATTTGCTTAAGAGATGTCCGGACTTTCTCTCCGAGAGCATCCGCCAAATTTAAGATTTGCTCGGGCAATCCTTGCGCTTCAGGTGGAGTAGGCGTGGTCGGCTGGCTCATGAGATCTGTTGCCTTTTGGAAAAGGTTGCCTGGGTGGAGGCCGAGTTCTGTTTGGATTGCGCTCGGTGGGTGCGTATCAGTCGTAACAGATCTGTCTCGTTCTCGGGTTCGTTGATTTAATAAAAGGCCCGCTGGCTGCTTGGGTCCAGCGAGATCGCGGCGATTTGGAGCTAGATATATTTGCTCCAGAATTTAACTAACGCTGCTTCGCGGGGTTTGCTTTTCGCTATTTGAAGTTATTCGGTTTTCCGGCCAATTGATAACGCGCCAATGCCGAAAACAGCTTAAAAAGCGCTTTTGGAGTGCGGTTTTGAAGGCGATCTGGCCACCTCAATGTTTGATACGCGTGGTAGAGAATGCTTGTCAAACTGTTTAGGTTCACGTTTGCTTAACGACCCCCCGCTTTTCAGCGCAAACGCCATCCCCTGTTTAGTCATGAGTAAGCTAACGGAAGCTAATATCGCGGAAATCACTGCGCTCTTACAGGGTGTCGCGACCGAATTCGCTTTTTTAGAACCGGGCGGCGCTACAGGCATCGAAGCTCTGCAGTCTGCGCTACAGGCACTCGGGAACGCCGCCGGCTCCAACGCCTCCTCCGGCTTCACCCAGGAACTGAACACCGGCGCCGCCCTAGTGAACTCTGCGGCTGACGCCGGAGCTTTTTCGGATGAGATTTTACTGGATCTCAACGCTTGGTACCCGCGGATGGAAACGGCCCTCCACCACTGGATTCATGCGCCCGAGGAACCCACGCCCTCCTCCCCAGCGGGTCCGCCAAACGCTGCGGCTCCTGCCTCCGCACCCTCCGCACCCATAACAACCGCGGCCGGCAACGATCCCAGCAACGCCCCCGACGCGGAGTCCGGCGAAGGGGAACCTGTCGAAGAACCCGTACTGATGATCGAAATCGGGGACGATGGCGATCTGCTCAACGAGTTTTGCAACGAGGGCCGGGATCTTTTACAGGACATCGAACAGGGTGTACTCGTGCTCGAGGAAAACCCCTCCCACAAAGACACGCTCAACCGGGTGTTCCGGGCTTTCCACACTTTCAAAGGGGGTGCCGGCTACCTTGGCTTGGAGGCCATCAAAAACCTGGCGCACGAGCTAGAAAGCGTCCTCGATGCGGCCCGCCGCGGGGAACTAGCGATCACCACGCCCGTGATCGACATCATCCTTGCGGGCGGGGACGCTCTCCGGCAATTCATCGAGAAAATCAGCGAACGCCTCGCCGGCACCAATGCTGCCGAGCCGATCTGCATTCCGACCCTGAGCATCATCGCCCGGAGCCACGCTTGCCTCCACGGCGAACCAGAACCGGAGGCCGCGCCGGCTCCGCCTCCACCGAAAGCCGCACCAGCGAAACCCGCGGCAGCAAGCCCTGCGCCCGCCGCCTCAGCTCCAGCTCCAGCGCCTGGGCCCGCACCGACTCAGGCACCCGCACCGACCGCCCCGCCAACACCAGCGGCCGCGCCGCCGCCTGCTCCCGCTCCGCCTGCTCCCGCTCCGGTTGCTGCCGCCCCGGCGCCAAGCACGGCTACTCCGTCTCCGTCGACGCCGGCTGCCGTGCCACAAAGCGCTGCGAAACCCGCCAAGCCCAAACCAGCGAACCCCGCATCGGGCGAGGGGCCCGCGAACTTTGTTAAGATCGATACCCTGAAGCTCGACTCACTCGTTGACCTGGTTGGCGAGCTCGTGATTGCGCAATCCATGGTGATCCAACACCCAGAGGTAATGGAGCTCACCGACCGCCAACTGGCCCGCTGCATGCGTCAGCTCGCGCGCATCACCACGGATCTGCAACACAACGCGATGTCTCTGCGCATGGTGCCCATTCGCGCTGCTTTTCAGAAAATGACCCGCCTCGTCCGCGATCTGGCAGGCTCACAGGGCAAACAAATCCAGCTGCTCCTTTCCGGCGAGGACACGGAACTGGACCGCAACATTGTGGAGGAACTCGCGGACCCGCTCATCCACATGATCCGCAACTCTGCCGACCACGGGGTCGAAATGCCCGAGGAGCGCGTCGCAAAGGGCAAGCCGGCGCTGGGGACGATCCGCCTCCAAGCTTACCATCAGGGAGGGGGCATCGTGATATGCATCGCGGACGACGGCAAAGGACTGGATAAAGACCGGATCGTCGCCAAGGCGATTCAAAAAGGCATCATCGAGCCCAACGCGTCGCTCTCGGAAAAGGAAATCTTCGAACTTATCTTTGCACCCGGTTTTTCAACGGCGGAGAAAGTCACAGACCTCTCCGGGCGCGGCGTTGGGATGGACGTTGTCCGCGGAAACATCTCGCGATTGCGCGGCCGCATCGAGGTGGAATCCACGTTCGGGCAGGGTTCCTCGTTTACGATTTTTCTGCCGCTGACGCTCGCGATCATCGACGGGCTGCTGGTCTCCATCGGCGACGAAAAGTTTATCCTGCCAACACTATCGGTTCGCGAGTGTCTGCGCATCACGGAGAACATGATTTCCACCGTCCAAGGCACGGGCGAGCTGGTGAGTGTCCGAGGCAAGCTCATGCCGCTGACTCGCCTTGGATCGATGCTGGGCATTCCCGGCGCGATTAACGACCCGACCAAGGGCATCATTGTCGTGGCGGAATCCGGAACCACACAGCGCTGCCTGCTGGTGGATGAATTGCTGGGCAAAAAGGAAGTCGTCATCAAATCGCTCGGCGACGCGTTCAAGTCCCAAGCGCTCATGTCGGGCGCCGCAATCCTGGGCGATGGCCGAGTGGCGCTGATCGTCGACTTGGATGCGCTTGCAAACTTAAAGCTGCTGCCGCGAGCGGCCGTGGCATAGACCTGCTTTTACCTACACGCCCACATCAGCTTCGCAACCATTCAAACAAATCCCGCTCCTGCCGCGCGTTAACTAGTTCATAGAGGAGATCGATTCATGAGCACCGAACCCATATCCAACACAGCAGCAATGCCGGGCAAATACCTGACATTCCGGCTTGGGCAGGAGTACTACAGCCTGCCTGTTTTAAAGGTGCGAGAGATCATGCGCCTGTGCCCAATCACGGCGGTACCGCGCATGCCGTCATACCTGCGCGGCGTGATCAATCTGCGCGGCAAAATTGTCGCTGTGGTCGACCTCCGCTCCCGTTTCCAGCTGCCGCCTCAAGAAGACGCCGAGCGCGCCTGCATTATTGTCGTGCAGCTCGCAGGTGGCTCCAAGAGCGTAATGGGTGTGATCGTCGATGCGGTGGAGGATGTGTCCCCGTTCAGCGCAGCGGACATCGAACCGACGCCGGACTTCGGTCCCATGCTCGACACCCAGTTCATTCTAGGAATGGCCAAGAGCAAGGGCACGGTGAAGGCGATCCTCGACATTGACCAAGTACTGCTGGCGGAGGGTGAACTTTCTCTTCCGCTAATCGAACGGGCTATCGCCGCCGAAACGCCTGCTATGCAGAGCCATTAATTGTTTATCCCAAGCTACTTTTAGAGACACTCAACCAATCCACTGACCTATGGTAAACCTCAAAAACTTCATCCGCCTTCTGGCCCTCATCGTGACCGTTGCGGTTCTCGTCGAAGGTGTGGTCGTCAACTTCCTGCTCGAGGACACAAAGATCAACGGGCCGGTGTATCAGCGCATCACCGCCGACAAGGACCTGCTCGCGGACATCCTGCCGCCTCCCGCTTACGTGATCGAAAGTTACCTGGTCCTGAGCCGCTGCCTGCTAGAGGAGAAGCCGGCAGAGATTCGAAAGCTCGCAGAAAGGATTCCGGCGCTCAAAGAGGATTACGAAAAGCGACGCGCGTTCTGGTCAGAGAGCAAGATGATCACCAACGCCATCAAGGCCAAGCTGACCACCGACTCGCACCAGCACGCCAACAGCTTTTTCAACATCGCCCAGACCCGCTTTCTGCCGGCCATCACCTCGGGTGACAAGACTGCGGCTCATGAGGCGTACACTGCGCTTTCAAAGACGTACGAGGCGCATCGCGCGATCATCGATGAAGTCGTGACATTGGTCGAATCACAGGCGAAGGCGGATGAAAATTTCGCAACCCAAAGCCAGGCCAAGTCCCTGCAAGTCGTGCTTGGAGGCGAGCTCGCCATCCTGCTCGGCGTGTATCTGGCCATCTACCTGCTGTACCGGTCCACGATCCCGTCTCTGCGATCCATCACCGAGGAGCTCGCTCTCGGCGCCGAGCAATCGCTGCTTGCCGCCGAACAGGTGGCGCGCGCAAGCCAGCGTCTGGCGGAGGGCGCCAGCGAACAGGCCGCTGCCGTCGAGGAAACCGGCGCGTCGCTCGAGGAGATGTCGAGCATGATTCATTCAACAGCCAACAACGCATTGCAGGCTAAAAACATGGCCAATGAGGCCCAGAACGCCGCGCAGAGCGGATCCTCCACCATGGTGGAGATGACCGCGGCAATGAAGTCCATCGAATCCTCAAGCGCGGAAGTCGCGAAGATCGTCAAGAGCATCGACGAAATCGCGTTCCAAACCAACATCCTCGCTCTTAACGCAGCCGTTGAAGCTGCACGGGCCGGGGAAGCCGGTGCCGGGTTCGCAGTGGTCGCCGACGAAGTTCGCTCGCTTGCCCAGCGCAGCGCGGCTGCGGCGAACGAGACGGCCGAAAAGATCGAGGCGGCAATTCTCAACAGCCGAAATGGTTCCAAAAGCCTCATCAAAGTGGGCGATGCGTTCACAAAGATTGGCGAAAAAGTCCGGCAGACCGACGCCTTCGTTGCTGAAATCGCGCTTGCGGCCAAGGAACAGTCTCTCGGCATCGAACAGATTTCCGCCGCCATCGGCCAGATGAGCAAGGTCACGCAAAGCAATGCGTCCAACTCGGAACAATGCGCCAGCGCGGCCGAGGAGCTCAGTGCCCAGTCGAGCGTTCACAAGGGGCTCACCGATCGTTTGGGTGAAATCGTTGGGATCAGCGACGCCTCCGGTCCCGCGACGCATTCTAGCTCAACCTTCGGCTCCCCAGCGGCGCCTGCGGGCAGCTTCGAAACATCCGCCAGCGGCGCTCCCAATAAGCCCCAAGCGCCTGGCGAGAAGTCTGCGGAGGCCGACGAGTTCAAGGATTTTTAGTCCATGAAAATAGACTCCATGGATGTCCTCTGACGCCGGCATTTCTAAACAGGCGTACGCCTTTCTCGCAGAGCTGATCTACCGCTATAGCCGGATTCATCTCGGAGAACACAAGCAGCAGCTTCTTACCAGTCGCCTGCGCAAGAGGCGCGTGGAGCTGCGCCTCAAGGATTTCGATGCCTACTGCGAGCTGCTCCGAGCCCGGAAAAACGATGACGAAATCGCGTTTATCGTCGACGCCATCTCCACCAACCACACCCATTTTTTCCGCGAGCGCGCCCACTTCGACTTCCTCATGCAGCATGCTCTGCCGGAGCTCAACCGCCGGGTTGCGGCCTCCAAGGAACCCATCCGCTGCTGGTCCGCAGCTTCCTCGTCAGGGGAGGAAGTGTACACCATCGCGATCTGCTTCGCCGAATACGAACAACTTCACAAGCCGCTAAAATGGGAGATCCTTGGATCAGACATTTCTTATCGAATGCTCGATAAGGCGCAGGCCGCGGTGTACGAGCAAAGCCGGCTGGAACTGCCGTCACCGGAGCTGCTGAAACGTTACTTTCAAAAGGGCTCGGGAAAATTCGAGGGCTCCTGCCGCGTGAAAGAAATGCTCCGCAAGAAAGTCACTATAAAGCGGGTGAATCTATTCGAACCGTCATACCCAATCTCTGCGGAGCAGCACCTTATCTTCTGCCGCAACGTGCTGATTTATTTTGACAAACCCTCGCAGTCCGAGCTCATCCGCAAGCTCAGCCTCCAGCTCGCACCGGGCGGCTACCTCTTTATCGGCCATTCTGAGAGCCTAATGGGGATCGAGCACCGGCTCAGGCCCCTGGGCCACGGGATATTCATGCGAACCAAATAGCTTTCACACCCAGCTTTCATAACCCTCCTCACCCGATTCCCTTTCCCATGAGCACCAGCGGAAAAATAAAAGTATTGATCATCGATGACTCCGCGCTTGTGCGCAAAGCGATCACGGACGCGCTTTCCCTCGACCCCGAAATCGAGGTGGTCGGGTCGGCCAACGACCCCTTGGTCGCGCAGGAAAAGATTCCGAAACTCCAGCCCGATGTCCTGACGCTCGACATGGAAATGCCCCGCATGGACGGGCTCACGTTCCTCAAAATCCTCCAAAAGCAGCAGCCCATGATCCCGGTCGTGGTGGTAAGCTCGCTCACGCAGCAGGGGTCCGCGATGGCGCTCGCCGCAATGGATGCCGGCGCTCGAGACGTGCTCGCCAAGCCCGACGGCAGCATGTCCATCGGCGGTCTGGCCAACAAACTCGCCTTCCATGTCAAGGCCGCGGCACGCGCCCGCCGCTCCACTGCGGCCCCCCTCCAGCCGTTGCTTCCTCCCAAACAAATGGCCCCGCTCCTCACTGGCGGCGGCAACCCAACCCCTTCCTCGAACTGGTCCAGACCCGCAACTCAAACACCCAGCACACCCGGAAATCTGAGTTCCCCGGCCGCGGCTGCGACCCCCAGCGACAAGCGCCTGATCGTGATCGGCTCGTCCACAGGCGGGGTCGAGGCTCTCCGCTTTCTGCTTCCAAGCCTGCCCCCGACGATGCCGCCCATCGCTGTCACCCAGCACATCCCGCCCTTCTTCTCGAAAGCCGTCGCTATGCGCATCAACGAGATGTGCGGATACGAAGTGCACGAAGCGGTTGATAACGAGGAGTTAAAGCCAGGCGTCTGCGTCATCGCGCCCGGCGACTATCACCTGACAATTATGCGATCTGCGACAGGTTATCGGACGCGGCTTACGCAAACCCCTCCCGTTCACTACTGCCGACCAGCGGTTGACGTCCTGTTTCGCTCGGCTGCCGAGGCCGCTGGGGCGCGTGTGACGGCCGTGCTCCTCACCGGCATGGGCAGCGACGGCGCCGTCGGCATGAAGGCGATCAAGGCGGCGGGCGGGCGCACGCTTGCAGAGCACGAAAGCTCGTGCGTGGTTTACGGAATGCCGCGGGCTGCGGTCCAGATGGGGGTCGTGGACCAGGTCGTGCCTCTGGAGCAGATGCCCGCGGCAATCATCCGCGCCATCGGCGGGGTTCCTGCCTGAAGAACACCCGCTCCGCTGCACACGCAGTTGACAGAGTCTCGCCCGCAACCCCAACGTTACTGACCACCCTATGTCCGAAGACCCAGATCCCTCAGACCTATTCGACTTCAACAGTTCGATGCACGAAACCTCGGAGGAGGCGGCGCGCGCCGAACAGGCTGCGGCCCAGTCCTTGCAGTCCGCTCGAATCCTTGTAGTCGACGACAGCAAAATGATGCGCATGGGCATCACCCGAGATCTGAAAAAACTCGGCTTCACCAACGTGGCCGAGGCGAGCAACGGGCGGGAGGCACTGGAAAAACTGCGTTCCGAGTCTTTCGACCTGATGCTGCTGGACGTTGAAATGCCTGAGATGACCGGGTTAGAGGTCCTGGCAGAAATGCGGAACGACGCTTCGCTTAGCCTGCCAACGATTGTGATCTCCGGCGGGGAGGACGTGAGCTCGGCCGTGAGCTGCATCGAAATGGGAGCGGAAGACTATCTTCCAAAGCCGTTCAATCCGGTTCTGCTACGTGCTCGAGTGACGACGTCCATCGAGAAGAAGAAGCTGCGCAACCTGGAAAAACTCCGGCTCGCCCAAATCGAATCCGAACATGCCCGCGTCGTTGCAGAGCAGGAGAAAACGGAGAAGCTGCTTCTGAACATCCTGCCCCGGTCCATCGCGGGCCGGTTGAAGGGAGGCGAAAAGCTCATCGCAGATGCCCATGCCTCCGTGACAGTTTTATTCATGGATCTAGTTGGTTTCACAAAGCTCTCTCGCACAACAACTCCCGACAAGCTGGTGAAGATGCTCAACGCCATTTTTTCCACGTTCGACCTTCTGGTGGAGCGGAGCGGCCTCGAAAAAATAAAGACGATCGGGGACTGTTACATGCTGGTCGGCGGCGCCCCGGAGTTGAAGGAAGGGCATGCCCAGGCGGCTGCGGACCTCGCTTTGTCCATGATCGAGAATCTCGCGAAGATCAACGCGGTGAACCAAACGGAACTCTCCGCGCGCATCGGCCTAAATTCAGGCCCGGTGGTCGCTGGCGTGATCGGCATACGCAAATTCACATACGATCTTTGGGGCGATACGGTGAACATCGCCAGTCGCATGGAATCTTCGGGGCTGCCGGGGCGGGTCCACTGCTCCCAGGCAACCGCGGACCTCTTGAGAGACGAATTCGAGCTCGAGGACCGCGGGCCGGTGGAAGTCAAAAGCATCGGCGAAACGCATACGTATTTCATCAACAGTCGAAAAATTGCCGAATGGAGTCTGTAACCCACGGCGCGGAACGTCTCAGGTGGATTGGAGGGCGCATTCGGCGAGGCAGCGCGCCAAGCTCGTGCTAATGTGATTTTGTGAGCGAGAACTTCTTTAAAACCAGCGCAGAGGCTCCCAGCACGCCTTTTGACGTTTCCCTGCGGCCGCCGCTGTTCAGCGAGTTTGCGGGACAGGAAAAAGTTTGTCAGCGTCTGGAGCTGATGGTTGAGGCGGCCAAGCAGCGCGAGGACGTGCTGGATCATATTCTCTTGAGCGGCCCTCCTGGGCTTGGAAAGACGACGCTAGCGCACATTCTCGCCACCGCGATGGGCGGCAATATCAAGAACACGAGCGGGCCGATGATCGAGAAGGCAGGCGATCTCGCGGGGCTTCTCACCACGCTCGAACGCGGCGACCTGCTTTTCATCGACGAAATTCACCGACTCCAGCCTGCGATCGAGGAATACCTGTATCCGGCGATGGAAGACTTCAAGCTGGACATCATCATCGACCAGGGGCCAAACGCGCGCTCCGTGCGTTTGAATCTTCCCAAGTTCACGCTGGTGGGGGCTACCACGCGCGCTGGCATGCTTTCCTCGCCCTTGCGCTCGCGATTCGGGATGAACTGCCGGCTCGACTACTACACCGCTGACGAACTCCAACGCATCATCCTGCGCAGCGCTGGCCTTATCGACGTGGATATTGACGACGCGGGCGCTTTCGAGGTCGCGGCGCGCGCACGCGGGACTCCCCGTATCGCCAACAACCTACTGCGCTGGGTGCGGGACTATGCGCAGGTGCGCGCCGACAACAAAGTGTCGAGGGACGTGGCCGACGCCGCGCTCACCATGCTTGATATCGACGCGGACGGATTGGATGAAATGGACAAGCGCATCTTGGAAGCGATGGTGCACAGGTTCGAGGGCGGGCCGGTGGGGTTGAACTCGCTTGCCGTTGCGATCGGCGAAGACGCTGGGACCCTTGAGGATGTGAACGAGCCGTACCTGATCATGCAGGGCTATCTCAAACGGACTCCCCAGGGGCGCGTCGCTCTGGCGCCAACGTACCGAAAACTGGGTATGGCCGAGCCGAAGCGAAGCGGGGAGCTGTTCTAGTGAGTAGTGAGGTCTAATGATTCGGGGTTAGTAGTTGGCAACTTCAGTTGCCGGCTCCAAAGCGCCAGAGGTACGAGCTGATGATCGCTTCGCTCGGAGCCAGGCTTTGCGACGCAAGGTGTTTACATTTTGAGCGGATCGATCCGTGGGCATCCCCTGGGAGCGTGATTTGTTTCATTGGTCCGGTTCAACCGCACCTTCCCTCCTGCTGAAACCTGCGGCATTTCAAGTCCAACCATTCCATGCGCGTCCTGCGAAGCCGGTAATGTTCACCTCACTGACTAAAAAGCGCCTTCTCTGGGAGTGGTCCGCAGTGGGGTTCCGTACACAAGCGCCACAGAATGTCCCGCGTGTGCGCAGTGCCTTCTCTGAAGGCTTCCGCTGCGAGCATGGCTGCCTCACTAGGATTTGAACCTAGACAAGCAGATTCAGAATCTGCTGTGCTACCGTTACACCATAAGGCACTCGCGCGGGGTGTGCAGCATAGCCTGACTGAGAGGGTAGGCAAACCCAAAAACGCTCGCATCCATCAGGCTTTTGCGGCTTTGATGCGGAGGGGTATGATTTTCATCCGCTCCCAATCACCGCTTCCGTTTGTAGATCACAAGACCCATCACAAGTTTATGAACCGCCCCCTGCTCATCACGCTGTCTCTCTTCTGTGCCGCTCCTGGCCACGCTGCTGAAGTGAAATTTAAAAAGCATGTGCTCACCGAGGAGTTCGTCGCCGAGGGCTGCAATTTCGCGGATTTCGATCACGACGGGCACATCGATATGACGGCTGGCTGCTACATTTGGCACGGACCAGATTTCACCCGAAAAACCACCTTCACTCCTCCTAGCGAAAACGCGAGCGGGCCGACGAAAACCCCCTACGACCCTGCAAAAGGCTACTCGGACTATTTCCTATGCTACGCCTACGATTTCAATAACGACTCGTGGGCGGACATTCTTGTGTACGGCCTGCCCGGTGAGCCCGCCCTTTTGTACGTGAACCCCAAGGGCAAAGGCGGGGACTGGCAGAAACACAATATCTTTGATGTCGCCGACGGCGAGTCGCCCGATCTCAAGGACGTTAATGGCGACGGCAAACCCGAGCTGTTGGTCCACTCAAGCGATCCCAACAAGCCCGCCTCGGCAAAGGGCAAAGGCGGCGGGCAACTTGGCTACGCAGAGGTGGATTGGAGCAACCCGCTTGGCAAAGCAAGGTTCCGCCCCATCACTCCGAAATCCCCCCAGAACGACGAAAAGTATTTCCGCTACACACACGGGTACGGTGCGGGTGACGTCAACGGCGACGGTCTGGCGGATATCTTGGACCGGGAGGGTTGGAGGGAGCAGCCAAAGGACACCAAAGAGGATTCCAACTGGATTTTTCATCCCGTGGCGTTTTCACCGCCGGGCGCACGCGGAGGCTCGCACATGCTTGTTTACGACGTGAACGGTGACGGCCGCAACGATGTCATCACGGCCTACGACGGACACGGCTACGGACTTGGCTGGTTCGAAAACAACAAGGACGGCTCCTTCACCGAACACAAAATCATGGGCTCGACTCCCGAGGAAAACCCGCAGCGCGTGAAGTTCTCCCAACTGCACTCCATGCAGCTTGCCGACATCAATGGCGACGGCCTGCAGGATTTGGTGACGGGAAAACGCCGCTGGGCGCACGGTCCGTTTAAGGACGAGGAGCCGGATGCGGCACCCGTGCTGTATTGGTTTGAATTGAAGCGGGACGGCAAGGGCGGTGCTGAATTCATTGCACACCTCATTGATGAAGATAGCGGCGTCGGCACGCAGGTCACTACCGGCGATATCAACAAGGACGGCAAAGTCGACGTGCTCGTTTCGAACAAACGCGGGGTCTTTATCTTTACGCAAGAATAGCCCGCAAAAACACGCACCCGCGCGCCTTTCTGGGCGGCCCGCAAAGGCTTCAGCTTAACGCTCTGGCGGAAAACAATTTACGCGACACATTTACCTTTTATGCTCGATATCCGCCTCATCCGGGAACAGCCCGACTCGATTAAAGCTCGCCTCGCCACGCGTGGGGGCGACGCCCACCTCCAAATAGACGCCATCCTTGCGTGCGACAAGGACCGCCGGGCTGCTGAAACTCAACTCCAACTCCTGCAGTCGGATAGAAAGCGCATCAGCAAGGAGATCGGCGCCCTCAAGGCCAAGGGGGAAGACACCTCGAGCATCGAGGCGCAAGTGCGCGGGCTTGGCGACGAGGTTGCGAAACTCAACGAACTCTCGGCTGCCCTCGACACTAGGCAACGCGAGCTTTTGCTGACGCTGCCGAACCTGCCGCACGAAGGTTGTCCTATCGGTGCAGACGCCGAGGCGAATCCCGAGGTGCGAGTCTGGGGCGAGAAGGCCTCCTTCTCTTTCACCCCGAAAAGCCATGTGGAACTCGGCGAAAAGCTGAGTCTGTTCGACTTTGACCGCGCAGCGAAGATCTCCGGAAGCGCGTTTGTCTGCTTTACCGGCGCGGGGGCGCGCATGGAGCGGGCTTTGCTCAACTTCCTGCTGGATCTGCACACCACCCAACACGGATACCGCGAAGTCAGCACGCCCTTCATCGTGCGCCCGGAGGCGCTAGTGGGGACCTCGCAGTTGCCGAAGTTCGAGGAGCAACTGTACCGCTGCGACCGCGACGAACTTTACCTCGCCCCCACTGCAGAAGTGCCTGTCACCAATTTGCATCGGGAAGAGATCCTGAGCTTGGAACAGTTGCCCATCCGCTACGCCGCCTACACGCCCTGTTTCCGGCGCGAGGCGGGCTCCGCGGGGCTTGGAACGCGCGGCCTGATCCGCATGCACCAGTTTGACAAGGTGGAGCTCGTAAAAATCACGACCCCGGAGAGCGCCTTCGAGGAGCTCGAACTGCTCACGGCCAACGCAGAGAAAGTGCTGCAAATCCTTGGCTTGCACTACCGGGTGATTGAACTGTGCACGGGTGACGTTGGATTTGGCGCTACAAAAACATACGATATCGAGGTGTGGGCACCCGGCCAAAACAGTTATCTGGAAGTGTCCAGTTGCTCGAATTTCGGCGATTTCCAAGCGCGGCGTATGAACCTGCGCTTCAAGGATGGCGAGGGCAAGAACCGCTTCTGTCACACGCTCAACGGCTCCGGCACGGCGTTGCCACGGCTCTTTGTCGCACTGCTCGAAACCTACCAGCAGGCTGATGGCTCTGTTGAGGTCCCGGAGGCGCTCCGTCCGTATTTTGGGAGCAGCCGCATCGGCTAGACCCGTGCGGCACCGTCAACGTGCCCGTGAATACCTGCCGCTCACCCTTGGACCGCGTCATCAGGGCATTGGATGCCGCGGGTGTCCGGACATCCGATACTCTCCTAATGGGCTTCTCCGGGGGCTGCGATTCGGTGGCCCTAGCGACGATGCTGCTCGAAGCGGGGTTTTCACGCCTCACTTTGCTCCACCTTGACCACGGGTTGCGGAGCGAAAGCGGCGAGGACGCCGCCTGGGTTGCGCGGTTCGCCGACTCCCGCGGACTGGCACATTGGGTGCAGCGAACGGATGTTGCTTCAGCCGCGAAGACCCATAAAATCGGGATCGAGGAAGCTGGCCGCAATGTTCGGTACGCTTTTTTTGCGGCGGCTGCTAAAGCGCTCCATGTGCGCAAAGTCCTCGTTGCCCATCACGCGGACGATCAAGTGGAGACCTTTCTCTTCCGCCTATTACGCGGCTCGGGAGCAGCCGGTCTTTGCGGCATGTCCGCTTATAGTCCTCGCACTGTTGACGGTGTCTCCTTCGATTTGCTGCGTCCGATGCTTGAAGTTTGGCGGACTGAAATTGATACGTGGATTAAGGAAAAGCGCCTGGATTTTCGTGAGGATTCCTCCAACCAGGATCCGCGCTGGACGCGAAACCGGATTCGTCACGCTCTCATTCCCGCGCTTGAAGACATCATGAGCAAGCCCGTGAGAGCTGCAATTTGGCGGGCTGCGGAGGTTTTGCGTGCCGATGACGCCCATTTGAACGAGCTGACAACGGTGCTCGGCCGCGAAGAACAAACTCTGGACGTGGCGGTGCTGCGCTCGGTTCCCGCGTCAATTCAGCGGCGTCTGGTTGTTCGATGGCTGCGGCATAGGGACGTGTCAAACGTCGGGTTCGATGTTGTCGAAGCTGTGCTCGGACTCGCACTCTACGACTCGCCCGCGAAGATCAACCTGCCCGGGGGCGCCCATGCACGGCGCCGCGCTGGCAGTATCTTCATTGAGGCAGCAGAAGACTCCGGGTCCTAACCTTGCCTCTAAGCTGCTGTGGGCTGGCCTAAATGGCTGGGCGATGTTAAGAAGACTGGATTCGCCATGGATTTTGCCCGCCCCTACACGCTGCTTTTGATAGCTAGCCTTTTAGCGATTCCCCTGCTGCTCCTGCTGGTGTTGTGGGCTGGACGGGCGTTTTCACGAAAGCTGCGCGTGAGCTTTGAGCTGCGGTTCAAAGTCGCCGCCTACTGTTTCTCCTCCTACCTGCCCCTGCGGCTTTATCAGTCCATTGCCGTTGCCTCAATAACGAAGACCAAAGGCAGCATGGAGATTACGGTCGAGGGGGCCAAGGCGCCACTGCAGCCGCTGCTTATCCCTGAGGACTTGCTGCAGGCGTTGCTTGCCATAAGCATCTTTTTCGGCGCGTTGCTGGCCGTCCGGATCATTCGGAAATGCGTTTGGGACGATTGGTTTGAACGGACCCAGGAGACCGAGGCTCCTAAATTTCTGAGCGATATTTGCAGCGCTGCGATCATCGGCTTCTCGCTGATCGCGATCGCCAAAGGAGTTTACCACAGGGATCTGAGCGGACTGGAGCTGGGCTCGACGGTGTCCGTGGCGGTGATCGGTTTTGCGAGCCAGGACCTTCTCGGCAACCTTCTCTCAGGTATCGCCCTTCAAATCGGAAGTCCTTTTCGAAAGGGCGACTGGCTCCTACTTGAGGGCAAGCGATTGCAGGTGCTGGAGGTTAACTGGCGCTCCACGCGCATGCGCTCCGCTGACAACGTCCTGGTGGATGTTCCGAACAAGACCATCGCCGGCGGCACCATCACCAACCTCTCGGCCCCGACCGCTGAACGCGCCTCCACCATCAACGTGATGTTTGAGTTGGATGCCGCTCCGATCGCCGTAAAAGACGCGCTGCTCCATGCTGCGCAGTGTGCCCCCGGAGTTCTCCCCGCACCCGCCCCCAAGGTCCACCTGCGCGATTTTTGCGAATCTGGCGTGCAGTATGAAGTCATCTTCTGGGTGGATTGCGAGGAGCACCTCTCCGATGCCACGGATGCCGTTCGCACCCAGATTTGGTACACGGCCAAGGAACGCGGACTTCGGATGCCTTTCCCCATCCGCACCGTCCACGTCCAGCAACACCCTCCGCCCCCCGTGTCGGCTTGAGGGTCAGGCGGTAAGATCCGCAAGGCTTTGCCGTTCTTCTCCACGCGGTTGATTTGGCCGATGCGCTAATAAGCTGGGCTTGGCAGCGTTGGTTCCGAGAATAGCGCGTCCACCAACCCTTGCGCGCGCTCTTTCGGTAGCACGCCGAGCTCCATCTGGTTCATCACATAGGCGAATCCCACGCCCCTTTCGGGATCCGCGAATGCGAGGCTTCCCCCCGCGCCCGGATGTCCGAACGCGCCTCCTGAGGAGCCAAACAGCCGGCGGATTTTATTGCCTCCCGCGGCAACTGGATCCCGCATGAACCCGAGGGAAAAAGCCGTCTGCATTTGCAGAACCGCATCCATACCCTGGACTCCGGAGCTTGTGATCTCCAACAGCACCTTGCCCGATAGCAGCACCTCGCCCTGCCATGTTCCCCCCTGGGCGAGCATCGCGTAAAACTTCGCAAGCGCCGCCGCCGTGGCGATTCCCCCAAAGCCCGGATAACACGCTTTTCGCGGGGCGTCCGCATTCATTGCCGCTGCGGAATGCAGGCCCTTGGGCGAGGCGAACGAACGGGATGTAAGGGATCCAGGAGTCATAAAAGCCGTTAGGAAAGGGTCGTCCTTTGGCAGGACGCTTTTTGACGAATACACCGGAGCGACCCTCGGCAGCACCTCCTCTGGAACCCCAATCCACATTTCCAAATCCATTGGCTCGGCGAAAACCTGCCTCCAGTATTCCTGCAAGCTCTCTACTCCCGAAACTCGCCGTACCACTTCGTCCACCAAAAACCCGAAGGTCCGGGGATGATACCCATGAGCAGTTGCCGGAATCCAAGCGGGCGCCTGCTTAGCCAGCGCTCGCACCACCGCTTCCCGGTCTTCCACCGGTGGCGGATTATCCAGAGCGCTCAGCCCCGCCTGATGCTGTAACAGCATCCGATAGGTGACCTCCGCCTTGCCAGCAGCGGCAAATTCAGGCCATAGCGAGCAGACCTTGTCGTCCGGTTCGAGCCCCGCTTTTTCAAGCGCATGCAGGCAGCAGGCTGCGGCGGGCCCCTTGGTTGCCGACCAGATCAAAACCGGGGTTTGGGCGGTCCACGGCTTAGTATCCGTCATATCCTCGTAGCCGCCAGCCAGCGAAAGGACTTCGCCATTCGCATCCCACAAACTCATCGCGGCGCCGCGCTCTCCGCGCAGCCGGAAATTCTCTTCAAACCAGTCACGGGCTCTTTGCAGGTCCATGCGTTGAGCTAACCCTAACCCTCAGCCAAGCTCAAGGTCGCGCGGCCTGAAAACCGCCTCGCTCGCAGCCAGGCTTTGCAACGGATGAGATTTATCATTTGCGGAGATCGATCCGTCGGCAGCCCCCTGGGAGCGCGTAGCCCCAGCTGCGCCCAGACGCGGATTGCACCAAAGAGGTGGCGCAACAGCAAGGGGAGCCCAAAGGCAGCCCTAAGGGAGCCTAAGGGTATTTCACATCCAACCATTCCACGCGCGTTCAACGCGGCCGAGATGTTCGCCTCACCGCCAACCAGGGTGCTTAAGGGGCTATCCCCAGGTGCGAGGCGAGCTTTTTACGGAGGTCAGCCTGAATCAAGCCGACGCGGCGATTTGCGTCCACCACCTCGAAATGATGTTCCTTCGAGAGCTCCATGAACTGGGCGTTCATCAGCCGCTGATACTTGACGAAGCTGTCAAACATGTTGTCCGAGAGGCAGAGGTCCATACCTGCCTCCCAGTAGTCTAGGGTGGAGTTTTTTTCGAAATTCCGCTGCACCAGCGTCCGCGCGCTCACCCGCAGATGAAAGACCACGTCTGGCACCAGGGCGCTACCATAAAGATTCCGCGCCCACTCTGGGTCGGCGTTCCTGACCAGATCGCGGGCGATAAGGGTGTAAATATAGCGGTCCGTCAGCACAATGAAGCCCGCCCTTAAGGCCGGGAGGATGGTGTGCAAAAGCTGGTCGTAAAAGTCGGTTGCATAAAAAAGGCTCCGGGTCAGGGGCGTCAGAATGGTGCCGTGCGTCGCCTGCTCCAGTTCCTCCCCCACGAGCTCCGAGCGGCCAAGGCCGCAGGTGCGGACCGCTAAACCCCGGCGTTCCAGCCACTGCACCAGTTGATTAATCTGGGTGGTGCGCCCCGAGCCATCTGGTCCCTCGAGCACAAACAGGCGGCCGGGTAGCCTCTCGTCCTTGACCTCGGGAAGCGCTTGTTTGAACCAGCGGATTTTCATGACTGGGGCCCTTGCTGATGCTTGAAGGGGCGCAGATCGATATTCTGGCGGATGATCCGGCGGACCTCCTCCTGCTGCTCGGGGATGGGGCGCCCGGCCTCAATCACGAGGAAATCGAACTTCTCCCGCATGCGCTCGTACTCCATCGAGATTTTGCTTTGGAACATCCGGAAGCTTTCCACGAGATCCGCGCTCCAGCGCATATCCATGCCCGCCTCGTGGTATTTGAGCACCGCCCGGGTTTCAAGGATCCGCCTGAGCGACACCTCCAATTCCACCCGGAAGTAGAAGGTGATGTCGGGCTTGCGGGCGAACTCGTAGACCTTCTCCACCCAGGACTGATCCACGCCTCGGACGGCGTCCCGGGCGTAGGCCGTATAAACGTACCGGTCCGCCAGAACGATGAAGCCCGCTCGGAGCAGGGGCAGGATCTGGCGCTGGTAGCGGTCGGCGAAATCTGTGGCGTGGATGAGGGAAAAAGTGGTCGGGGTGAGCAGCTGCCTCTGCTTGCCTTTGGTGGTGGCCTGCTTGACCAGCGTGGAGGAGTTCCACTCGGTGAAAAAAACCCGATACCCCTCCTGCTCCAGCCAGCTCTTGACCAGGCGGATTTGGGTGGATTTTCCGGAGCCATCCAGCCCCTCGACGGCGATGAGCCTTCCGGCGTAGTCGGGAGCGCCGGAGGGAAGGCGTCTGGGTTCTGGGGGGGAGGAGGCCACCCTTGAAACCTTGCAGGAAACGGGACAAGAGGCAACCCGAATGTTCCACGTGGAACTTGGAGGCAGCCAGGGGGCCCAACCAGGCGCCCGCCTCAGGTGGTGCGAGCAATGCCTCCTGCAACTCGGGCCCAATTTTGCTTACGCCTTCCGGCTAGGAACTGGTACACTTTCACCCCAATGTACACCGACCCGATTGTTTATGATGTGATTGTTCTCGGCGCCGGCCATGCCGGAATCGAGGCCTCCCTAGCTGCCGCGCGGCTTGGAGCGTCCACTCTGATGCTCACTCAAAACCTCGACTCCATCGGGCAAATGTCCTGCAACCCCGCCATCGGCGGACAGGCCAAGGGACAGATCGTCCGCGAGATCGACGCCCTCGGCGGGTTTATGGGGTTGAATACCGACGCCACCGGGATCCAGTTCCGGATGCTGAATGCCAAAAAGGGCCCCAGCGTCCGCTCTCCTAGGGCGCAATGCGATAAGAAGGCGTACCAGTTCCGCGCCAAGGCGGTGCTTGAACAAACCCCAGGCATCACCCTGAGGCAGGGGAACGCCACCACACTGATCAAGGGCGAGGAGGGCATCTGCGGGATCGAGACCAATCTAGGTATGCGCATCCACGGGAAGTCCGTGGTGATCACCACCGGCACCTTCATGCGCGGACTTCTGCACGTGGGACTACAGAATATCGCCGGCGGTCGCCTTGGGGATGGCTTCTCCACGTTAAGCGACAGCCTGAAGGAACTCGGGTTCGAGGTGGGCCGCTTTAAGACCGGGACCCCCTGCCGGCTCAACGGCCGCACCATTGACTTTACAAAGTGTGAACGCCAGGACGGCGACCTTCCGCCTCGCCCCTTCACCCATCTGCCCGAAGAAATCCGACGGGGCCGTGATGAGATCTTCACCTTGAATGAATGGCGGGATGGCGTGTTCCACGTGGAACAAATGTCCTGTTGGAGCAGCTACACCAACCCGCGCACCCACGAGCTCATCAGGGAGAACCTTCATCTATCACCCCTTTACGCGGGCCGCATCCAGGGGGTCGGACCCCGTTACTGCCCTTCCATTGAAGATAAGGTTGTGAAGTTTGAAGAGAAGGACCGGCATCAGGTCTTCCTTGAACCGGAAGGCAGGCACACCCAAGAGATTTATATCAACGGCGTCTCCACCTCGCTGCCCCTTGAGGTTCAGGCCGCCTTTATAGCCACGATTCCCGGACTTGAAAGGGCCGAGATCCTCCGCCCGGGGTACGCCGTCGAGTACGATTATTGCCCGCCCACCCAGCTCCACCCCACTCTCGAAACCCGTCTCGTGCCTCACCTTTATTTCGCGGGCCAAATCAACGGCACCTCCGGATACGAAGAAGCCGCCGGACAGGGCCTGCTCGCCGGGGCCAACGCCGCACTCAAAGTCCTGGGCAAACCTCCCCTCATTTTAAGCCGGGCAGACGCGTACCTTGGCGTCCTGGTGGATGACCTCATTACCCGCGGCACGGAGGAGCCCTACCGGATGTTTACTAGCCGTGCCGAACACCGCCTTCTGCTTCGCAACGATAATGCCGACCTGCGACTGACTCCCCTTGCCCATGACCTCGGACTTGTTTCAGGCCCGCGCTGGGACCGCTTCGAAACCCGGCTTGGTCAGCTAGCCAAGCTCCGCCTTTTCGCGCAGGACACTCGCTTTAACGACGGGCGCCTCTCCCAGTGGTTACGCCGACCCGAAACTTCCTGGACGGATCTGCCCGCTGAGATCCACTCGGCGTTTCCCTCGGAAGCCTGGGAGGAGCTGGAAATTGAACTCCGATACGCAGGATATATCACCCGTCAAAATGCCGCGGTCGAGAAACTCCGGTCGCAGGATGCCAAACCCTTTCCCGCTGACCTCGACTTCTCCCGCGTCCGCGGACTTCGCGCTGAAACACGACAGAAACTTTCCAAAGTCCGACCCGCTACGCTCGGACAAGCCGGCCGGGTCAGCGGGATCACCCCATCGGATATTGCGCTGCTTTCGCTTTTGATCGAAAAACCCCGCGCCCAATGGCATGAGCAGTGAGATCCCATAAAATCTCGGTTCACAGTCCCTTCACCTGCTTTGTCGGCCGTCGCTGAACCCTTGTTTACCCCGAAAACGCTTTAAACGCCCCGCTAGCACACCCGACCCTCACCACCAGGGTGGCCACAGCGGATCAAATGCCCTTTTCCGCCTGTTTCTGTCTACCAACACTCCTTTTTTGCTATGTCCACACCTCATCCCCGTTCTTTCGAGCTCAAAAATCGCTCCCAGTTGCTGTTCTCCGGACCGGACCGCCTCCGCTATTTAAACGGTCAGGTCACGCAGGATCTCAGGAAACTTTCGACCGCGCGCGCTCTTCCGGCCTGCGTCACCAGCGCCAAGGGTCGCCTTCAAGCGGACGTTTGGATTTCGGATTTGGGAACCTCGCTCCTTGTGGATGCTCACCCCGGTGTAGCCGAGACTCTGCTGGCTCGGCTTGAACGATATATTGTGGCTGACGATGTTTCCGTTGAGGACCAGACCCTCACCCACACGTTGTTTCATTGTTTGGACAAAACTTCATTGCCATCGTCAATCGTCCACTCAGCGCCCATCCAATCTTCGCGTTTGGGTGTTGCTGGCTGGGACCTGCGAGTCCACGCCTCCGACAGGGCTGCTGTCAGCCAAATGCTCGAAAGCGGCGATGACTTGTGTCCAGATTGGGAGTTGCTCCGCATCTCAAATGGTGTCGCCGCCTGGGGCTTCGAACTTTCAGAGGACTCACTTCCACCTGAGGCTTTGTTGGACCGCACACACATCGACTACCACAAAGGCTGCTATATAGGACAGGAGGTGCTCTCTCGAATTAAAAGCATCGGGCACGTCAACCGCCGCCTCGTACTCTTAAACAGCCTCTCTGCTACTGATTCAGCAGGCAGCCAACTGTTTGACCCTACAGCTCCAATCAGGGATTCCGCACATTCCATAGGAGTCATCACCAGTATCACCCATTCGAATCAAACGTCCTTGGCTCTCGCTTATCTAAAAAGGGGGTCTGAGCCCGCCACTGTTTTGAGTCAGAATGAAACGTTGTTTAAAGTCAGTGAACTTTAATTGCTACTTTCGCTTTGTGTTTCCTTTTTAAAGCCTTTCTTTCTTTGCATCGCTCTCTTGATTAGTGTCTTTGATTGCCCGTAGTTGGTTTATCGGTTTTTAATATCGTTGCTTTATGCGTTCACTCATCCGCTTTTTCCTTTCGCTCCTTCTTCTAGCTCTAGTCGTGTCTTCTTCACCTTGCCGCGCCGCGGACATGGTCTTGATACAGCTTGAAAAGGCTAAAGAAAGGCTTCCTGGGATTGTGATTGAATTTGAAGGTTCATCGGCACCTGCTCACGTCGCGAATTTTAAAAAACTGGTCAAGGATGGGTTTTACAACGGCATGCTCATCCATCGTCTCTTGCCGGGTACCATGGTTCAGCTTGGCGATCCGCTCAGCAAAAAGAAAGACGCCGGGGATTTAGGAACCGGCGGGCCAGGTTATACATTAAATCCAGAGCTTTCTGCTAAACACCAGCGCGGTGCTGTTGCGATGGGACGCCTTGGTGACGCGGTTAATCCCAAACGCCTTTCCAACGGCAGTCAGTTTTACATCGCTCTTCGTCCGCTTCCTGAATTGGACCACAAATACTCGGTATTTGCGCGGGTCACTCGCGGTATCGAGGTGTTGGATGCTCTAGAGTCCGTTTCCGTGGATCCAAATGACAAACCGCTTGATCCAGTGCGTGTAATCTCTGCTGAAATTGTTCCATCAGAAAAGATTACATCTGCCATGGGCCGCCTCAAAACTGGTGTGGTGCGTCCCTGGTGGAACCGTATTTTGCATCCTTTTCGCAAATAAAATCCCGCTCCGAGACGTTGACGTCTTTTTGAGGCTCTTTACTTGGGACTTCATCGCTTTTTTCCAAAAACCGCTGGTCCACGGTTGTCTCTCAGGCAAAATGGCCATCTATGGCTTTGCGTCCCTCGACGGTGGTTATCGAAAATGTCTCGCCGTTTCACGACCGTGGCCGGCATCCGGTGAAACGGGTTGTTGGCCAATCATTAACAGTTGAGGCTGATATATTTAAAGACGGACATGATATTATCGCCGCGTGTCTGAAATGGCGGCGCTGCGGGACCCCCTCTTGGCACAGCGTGTTCATGACCCAAATCCCAGAGGGAAACGATCGTTGGACCGCCTCCTGTGTTTTTTTGGAAAATGCCGTTTTCGAACTCACCATCGAAGCATGGAAAGACGCTTTTCATACATGGCTTCATGAAATTGAGGTGAAGGTCAAAGCTGGGATTACAGACATCCGCTTGGAACTGATGGAGGGCGCGTTGATTTGCGAAAAAGCCGCGTTTAATGCACGCGAAGCGCAACACCATGAAGATGCTACCAGCCTTCTTTCATACGCCTCTGCCATTCGTGATGCCCAATCCTCGTCTATTTTGGACCTTCTTGACGATTCTGCTCTAAATGGTTTGTTAGAATGTTATTCTGAGCGCGCGGAATCTAGTGAATTTTATCTTTCCTCCGCTTCCGTACGCGCTTTGGTTGAAACGCCCCCGTTGTCTACCTCTGTGCCTCTTTATCCGCGTGTTATTGTTGATCGCGAAGCTGCACTGTTCTCAGCATGGTACGAATTTTTTCCACGTTCTGCTGAAGGTAACGGATCAAAAGGCTCGTCTTTCCGCGATTGTTTGCCGCGTATTGATGACGCTAAACGCATGGGCTTCGATGTTATTTATTTCCCTCCCATCCATCCCATCGGAATCACTGCCAGAAAAGGCAAGAACAACTCGGTCACATGCGTCTCGGGCGAACCCGGTGTTCCCTACGCGATTGGCAATCGACACCAAAATTGCCCGAATGGCGGAGGCCATTGTGATGTTGCTCCTGAATTAGGCTCCCTCTCTGATTTCGACTGGTTGGTTGATCAAATCCATGAGCGGGGCATGGAGCTCGCACTTGATTTCGCCATTAATTGCTCTCCTGATCACCCTTACGTCAGTGAACATCCGGATTGGTTCTACCAACGTCCAGACGGGTCTATCAAGTACGCAGAAAATCCCCCGAAAAAATATCAGGATGTTTTCCCTCTGAATTTTCATAATGACGACTGGCGAGCGCTCTGGGAGGAGCTGACTGCAGTCGTATTATTTTGGGCTCAGCGGAAAGTGCGCATCTTCCGCGTGGACAATCCGCACACCAAGCCTGTCGCGTTTTGGGAGTTTTTAATCACTAAAGTCCAGCACTCCTTCCCCGACACAATTTTTCTCTCCGAGGCCTTTACGCGTCCTAAAATGATGCTCGCCTTGGCTAAGGTCGGCTTTACTCAAAGTTACACCTACTTCACCTGGAGAAACACTAAGCAGGAACTCATCGACTATTTCACCTCTCTCACCGAGACCCCTCAAAGCGATTTTTTCAGACCGAATCTCTGGCCCAATACCCCTGACATTCTTCCTTTTTTTCTTCAGTTCGGCGGACTCCCTGCGTTCGTGATCCGGTTCATTCTATCGGCAACCCTTTCCCCAACCTATGGAATCTACTCAGGCTTCGAACTTTGCGAAAATCTGGCTCTGCCTGACAAAGAAGAATATTTGGACAGTGAAAAGTATCAATTTAAAGCCCGCGATTGGACCGCTCCCGGCAACATCAAACCGTTGATAACTCGGGTCAACGAGGTTCGCAAAGCACACCGTAGCCTCCGTATCTTTGACAATTTGACTTTCCATTATGCGGAGAACGACTCTGTTCTTTTTTATTCCAAGTCCTCTCCCGCTGACAATGACCTGCTTCTGATCGTTATCTCGCTAGACTACGTTAATGCTCAGGAGACTTTCATCCATGTTCCCCTAGCTCTTCTGAACCTGCACGAGGGGGACTCTTACACGGTACGAGACCTCCTTTCTAATGACCAATATCTTTGGCACGGGTCTCGGAACTACGTTTCCCTGAGTCCTCACGGTAAACAGGCGCATATTTTCACTGTTACCAAGAAACATGTCTCTGAAACGGAGTTTCCCGACTTTTAGATTCTCAGGTTGTTCACGCTCTGAAGAGAGAGATAAGAAAAACCTTTTTAATTTAATCTTATTAAAGGTGTGAACAACTTAGTTCCACAGCTGGAGAACCGCTCCCTAAGCCTGTTCCACAGGATCCGGTGTTTGAGCACAACCTGATCGAGGGTGTGAAGCAGCGTGCGAAAAAGGCGACAGAGAAAACAAGACGAGAAGTTATTGGTGTAAAAACTGAAGTTATTCGCGGGGTTGTTCCCAAAACTCGGACACAGCGTTCCCTTCAGAGAGCACTTGGGGACCTAAGCCCTCTAACCACCGCCTTCCCACAAACCCACTTTGGCACAGGCGGGACAATCAGACCGTCGCAGCAGCAGCCCTTTCCCGTTTTTTGACCGTCTCACGACATGCGGCCACCAGGATGTTGCAGGCTTCGTGACAGAGGAGCGGAATTTCCTTTTCGCCTGAGTCCAGTGTCAAAACGTCAGCCGAACGCTCTAAGCGGCTGAACCCCGTGAGCTCCACGGTTTTTGTGAACGGCCAAAGCATCCGTTTCATACAACCGGTCTTAGAGTTACAGGCACTAGCCACAAGTTGAAGTCCTTCCTCATCTTGCAGGCGCTTGCTGGCGGCATACATGCCTGTTTGCCGGTCCAGCGTGTCCCTGAGGGGGACGCTGGAGAGGGAGGCTTCAAGCTGACTGCGCCAAAGGGCAGTCATCGCAGGATAAAAGTGATCAAGCGCGAGCCTCAAATCCTCCGGAGTCTCCACAATTAATGACCACCCTCGACGCAAGTTCGGTGCAGTTTTCAAAGGACGGTAATTCCGCGCCTCGTCAAAGAACGACAAATCACGTGCAGCACTAGGACCATGGAATTCCTCCAAACCGTGCACGGCTACATCCTCGCGATGCCTCAGTTCGAAGGACCCTCCGGGCCTTGAGGTGATGCGGATCTGACCGAGCAGTGAAAAACCGTCGTGAACCCAACCAGCTATTGTTTCGGGCAATGAACGCATGTTTAAGATTCGGGAATTATCGAGCGACGGAGTCGAAAGCCGCTACTTGATCAATGATGACGTCAACAAAAGAGGGTTCTGTGCCGATGGCGCTCGCGTAAAAAAGGGTTCGGTCGCGCAGGCGGTACGGATTCTTGCGAAACACATCACGCTGACTTGCCGCCAGCCCTGTGTCTTCTTCAATCCCGAGTAAAACTGGGATGTCCTGATACGAATGGAGACCGTCTGCGATGAAAAAGGGCACCACAATCACGTTTGGAAACTTCGTGAAATCAGCCCATTCGCTCACCAGCGGAGGCTCCTCCATGTAAACATTGAACACTTCGCCGAACATATCTAATTCGCGGAGCTTTTCGACTTCGCGTTTCGCGGCAAAAGCTGAGTTATCGTTCAAATTAGTCCCATGTCCCACGATCAGCAAACTACTCTGCTTCAGCGGAACACCCTGTGAAACCTCGGAGGCGCGCTTGGATAGGAGCTCCGTCATCCTGTCATGGTTGCCCACAGGATCGCAGTATTTCAACGTTCGCCCGTTCAAGGATGTAAGCGGCCCATCCAGATTCAATTCACGAGGAATCACGGTCCGGGTAAAATAACCTTCGCTAATGAAATTTGGCACGATGTAGACGTCGTCCTTATCCAGCATGTGCAGCACTTGGCGCAGGCTGGGTTCCTCTTTCCAAAATGCACAGTGAACTTCTCCGAATACTTTCCGCCGAATGAGTTCCTCAGCGTGATCCAGAGTCGGAGCGCTGGAGTCCGGATTAACGGTGGAGCCGTGGCCAACTAGGATGAGAGCGCTTTCAGGCTTAAAAACCATTCGAAAAGGTTACGGGCTGAACACGCACAAAGGAAGGACGGAAGACGCCGAATGTTCTTCCTGATATTCTATCTGAATGACTAGAAAAGTTCCCTTTGGGTAGCGCCAAGCGGGGTCTTTGAATCCCCGGCCAGTTCTGGCTTGAATGTGAGCGCAGGTGGGCTATCCGCCGTACCCAACGAGCGCCCGATTAAATCAAGGAAAGCCTGCTCGCTAAGCACCGGGATTTGAAGGCGCAGAGCAGCTTCCAGCTTTGAACCCGCCTCTTCACCGGCAACGACAAAGTCCGTGTTCTTCGTCACCGAAGAAGTTACCGAACCGCCAAGCGCCCTGATCCTTTCGGTGGCCTCCAGCCGGCTAAACCGTGAAAGTGAACCAGTGAGCACAAAAGTTTTACCAGCGAGGGCATCGCCCGAAGAAGCCGCGACAGCCGACGCGGCTCCATCGCTCGGATGGATCCCAAGCGCGCGCAGACGAGCCAGGGTTTCAACGCCCGAGGAGCTGGCGAAATAATCCAATACCGATTTTGCAACCACCGGACCCACAAGCGCCACAATGGAAACGGAGTTGTCTTTTCTGGTCGATTCTTGTGCAAAACCCTCGCTCAAGAGCCGCTGTTCCAAAATTGAAATCTGAGTGTCCGTATGATGCAACAGAAGGAGAAGGTGAGTTTTTTCTTCCTCGGACTTTTCGCGGTTGACGTGGGCGCGCGGCTTGAAACCTTCGCGCGAAGATCGGAGTCGCTCGAGTTCGAGCACGTCTTTTAGCAGGGAAGATGCAGCGACCGCCTCAAGCGAAACATGAGTGGAGGCGAGCTGATAGGCGATGGTCTCACCCACATCGGGTATCGCCAGCGCGTGCAGCCACCTCCCGAGGGGCAGGGTTCTGGCCTTGTGGACAGCGGCCGCAAGCTTTACCGCGTTTTTTGAGCCGAAAACGCGGGGCTCCTCGTCCGAGCCAAGGTTAAGCGTCGACAGCAACTCAGAGAGGCTTCCAGAGGCTTCTAATTCGAAAAGGTCGAGGGGATCTCTGATGATTTGCCGGTCCACCAAGGCATCTGCGACTACGCCGCCCAAGCCCTCTAAGTCTAGAGCTGAACGTTTAGCCATGTATTCAAGACGCCGGGTCAGCTGTGCTGGGCACTGAATATTCTCGCAAACCCAGGCGACAAATTCCGGCGAACGCCGCACCGGACCTTTGCAAACGGGGCACCTGCCACTCACATGCGAGAGAAAATCGAACGGGGTTGCCGACTCGGATCGCTTCGTGACAACCACTCGAACCACCGCTGGAATGACTTCCCCCGCTTTCTCGATGACAACCGTGTCGCCGATGCGGATGTCTTTTCGGCGAATCTCGTCCTCGTTGTGCAGAGTCGCTCGTGAAATGGTGCTGCCACGCAGGTGGACGGGACGAAGCACCGCAACAGGGGTCAACACGCCGGTGCGCCCCACCTGGAGAATGATATCCTCGAGGATGGTCTCAGCCTGTTCGGGCGCGAATTTGTACGCGCGCGCCCAGCGGGGTGCCCGGGCGGTGGAGCCAGCTTTTTCGCGAAGCACGATCGCGTCCAGCTTGATGACGGCTCCATCCGTCTCAAAACCGAACGAGTGTCGCTTCAGCTCAAGTTCCGCGATCGACGCAACCACTTCCTGGGCTGAATGAGCGAGACGGTGGAATTTCTGCACCGGCAATCCTAGAGATTCAAACCATTGCAATAGAGAATTTTGCGAGTCTGGAGCTTCCGGGCAAGGACATCCCAGCGAGTAAACAAAGAGCGAAAGAGGACGTTGTGCAACCGTCCGGGAGTCTAGCAGTTTGAGCGAACCCGCAGCGGCATTGCGGGGGTTGGCAAAGGGCTCGTCGCCCTGGGCGATCATTGCGCAGCACATTTTGTCAAAAGCCGCTGTGGGCAGATACACTTCTCCCCGCACTTCAAGGACGGGGGGCGCGCCGGAAAGCTGAAGCGGCAGGTTTCGGATCGTCCGCAGATTTTGCGTGATATCGTCCCCAAATTCGCCGTCGCCCCTTGTTGCTCCGAGCACTAGCAAACCGTTTTCATAGCGCAGCGAGACGGCCACGCCGTCGACCTTTGGCTCCACCAGCCACTGCAGAGGTTTTGTGCCAAGTAGCTTTTCAACGGACTCCACCCACTTCCTGACACCCTCGTCGCCGTCCTTATCAGCGAAAAGATTGTCAAGGGAGAGCATTGGCACGGTGTGCCGCACGGAGGTAAAGTTTGAAAGAACCGAACCTCCAACACGCTGCGTTGGCGAGGATGGATCAACACACTCTGGATGCGCCTCCTCGAGTTCACGCAGTTCGCGGAACAACTCATCGTACTGCCGGTCCGAGATGCTGGGAGCAGCATCCGTGTAGTAGTGCTGATCGTGCTCCCGAATTAACCTGCGGAGGGTATGGATGCGTTGGGAGGGATTCATTACAATTAACAGCCATGACAGCGTGGTTCCAATCGGCGTGGGACTTTAGAAGCCGAGTACGAGACTTCACAAGGCTCCAGTCGGATGGAGTTCGTAAAGGCAGCGCAAGAGGCAGCGCAAGAGGAGGCGAGAATCAAAAACGGGAGAAAAGACAAATTTTTTTTGCGTTTCTCGATTCTAGCTCCATAGTAAAGAGTGGTGATTTTGGGCGGCGAAGAAATCTAATTGAAAGTGAATTCACTTGGGAGAAGGCATGACACCTTCGAAACCGCTCGGTGCGATTGAGCAAAGCTGGAAAAAGCAGGCGGCAGCGGGGTAGGAAGCAGGCAAGCGTTTACAAAACGTTGACAAAACAAGGGCGTAAAAAGATTTTATTAGTAAAACTTCTCTAAAAAACCCTAGGTAATGGAATAGAGGAATTAAGCGGAGGTTGGTTTTAAGGGCCTACAAGCAAGGATTAACGAAAACAGACAAAAAAAAAGACGGCAGTTAATGTTTGATGCGCATACATAAAAGCAACATTTTCAGCATTTAACAACTATTGCTAGCACGAAAAAACCCATTATATTCCAACTATGAGTCGATTTAGGACCTACTTATCAGATGTGCTTTCCAAAAATGACTGGACGCAGCAACACCTTGCTGGCCTGTTAGATACGGATCAGGCAAGTGTTTCGCGTTGGATCTCTGGAAGATCTGTTCCCGATCGAAAGAGTCTCGGTGCGCTTATCAGAGTTCTCCCCCAAACCACGCGTGGGCCATTGCTTGCGGCGTACTTGATGGATCTCGTTCCGGATGGCTGTGAAAACACTGTATCGGTTTCGCACAACGGAGCTTCTAAGCACGCCGGTACGGATGCAGGCGGGCCGGAGTTCCCATCTCATATCGAGCCAAACTTGAAAAAACAGCTGGTGTACTTCGCGAAGCTGGCTTCCGGCTCGCATGAGGTTCGCCGACTCATCTCGTTACTTCACGGGCTGCTGACCAAGAAGGGCGCTAAACTATTGAAGGGATTATAAGTCGGCTTCTCCGAGGTTGAGATCGAATACGAGGCCACGCCAAGTGCGTGGCCTTCGTTTTTGTATCTTCAAACCCTCTCCGGGATGGTGGGTGTGCGCTTTAACCTGAACTCCGAAGTTGAAGACGCGATTCCGCGCTCGCTCGGCTTTCGAACGTTCGAGTTTTTGATTTCAGCGATCCGGTCTCCGATGAGCCAGCCCTGGTGACTCGGGCGCGGATGGTTTTTGGGCGAAAAAAGCATCTATATC
>CAMDSZ010000001.1 GCA_945906945.1 Akkermansia muciniphila | reverse complement strand
CAACGGTGCCGCGCCCGGTTAGCATCGCAAGCATTCCCTGCAAATGATTGCTTACACCGGACTTCATTGAGCGTATGAGAGTAATGTCGTCCGCGACCTGCTGCAAATACGGGAGCCACTCGCTCAATTCCATGCCACTTTGCCCGGCCTTCGCAAAAGACCACGGGCAGCCGAACATCTTTGGTGAGGCCTGCGCAACATTATCGTAGATGACCTGACCCGGAAACTTTTCTCCATGCCGTTTGTTGAGCTCCGGCTTGGGGTCGAACAAGTCCATTTGCGAGGGACCGCCCATCATAAAAAGCGAAATCATCGCGCGCGCCTTGCCGGTGGCAGCAGGCGTTTTTGGCTTCAGATCAAAGGTGTCATTGCTAAGCAACGGTTTCACCGGCGCAGCCATCAAGCCGTCGTCGCGTAGAAGCGATGCAAG
This sequence comes from Akkermansia muciniphila, assembly GCA_945906945.1. Lineage (GTDB taxonomy): Bacteria > Verrucomicrobiota > Verrucomicrobiia > Chthoniobacterales > Chthoniobacteraceae > Chth-196. The sequence goes on along the minus strand of CAMDSZ010000001.1, from coordinate 47,302 downwards.
CGCAATTCCTCCCAAACCAAACCCGCTGCTTTGCAGAAAATGGCGGCGGGAACACAGCTGTGAAGATTGATTCATCATTTGGGTGCACGTGTTATTCGAGATGCAGAAATCGGTTTGAAGCGAGAAGCGCCTGGCAAAGCGAACCCAAAGCATCGAGCTGGCTGTCGGCGGGAGGCGCATCCTTTGGCGGCGGGTTTTTTACCGCGTACTCGCGAAGCTGCTCGGTTTGCTCGGACCAAGCCGCAAGAAAGCGGTCTTCCTCGGCAGCGCCTGGATGCCGGCCCTGAGTGAGCTCCCAGGCGCGTCGAACCTGCGCGCGGCGGTCACCAGGCTTCTCGCGCTGCACACGCTCGCCAAGGGAGCGGGCGACCCGCACGACGAATTCATCATTCATCAAGAACAGAGCCTGTGGCGCGATAGTCGAAGTCGCGCGCACCTCGCAGTTCGGATCCATGATCGGAAGATCAAAAGTATCCAGAACAGTGACCGGCGTTTTGCGGCGCACCTGCAGATAAATCGAGCGCCTGTTTACCGCCGGCGCGGTGTTGTCCACCTTTGTCACATCGCCGTTGGCGTTGAGAACTTCGACTCCCGCCACAACACGGCCCTCGTTTGAGCGCGCGATCGAAACGGGCGCGCCAAACATGTCAGGCTGAAGAACGCCCGCTGTTGCCAGCATCGCATCGCGCACCGCCTCGGCATCAAGCCGTCGGATGCGGAACCGGCCCAGCCACACGTTCTCGGGGTCTTTCGCAATGGAAACTGCGCAGGACGAAATCTGCCGGTAGGTGCGACTGGTCACCATTTCGCGATGCATGGCCTTGAGACTCCATCCCGAGCGCACAAATTTGTCCGCAAGATAATCCAGCAACTCGGGGTGAGACGGCAGATCACCGAGCTTTCCAAAATCACCCGCTGAACGCACGATTCCTTGGCCGAAATGGTGCATCCAAACACGATTCATCAAAGTCCGGCCCACCAACGGATGTTTGCCGGAAGTCAGCCACTGCGCGTACGCAAGTCGCCTTCCCGTGGTCGGAAGCTCGGGCTTTGGTTTGTTCAATTCCGGCGCGCCTAGAACGGCAAGGTCGCCGGGGGTCAGTTCTTCGCGCAACTGCTCGTGATCGCCACGATGATGCAGCTGACTTATCGGCGCCTCACCAGCGACCTCTGTCACCACCATAAGCATCCCCTCAACCGGCTTTGTCGCTCGCAGCTTCGTTGCCTCAGCGCGCTTTTCCTGCACGATTTTGTCGAGCTTCGGATCGTACAAATTCAGCGAGGAAAGCGCCAAGGCGGACGGATACTTTTTCAACAAGGCCTCTTGTTCCGGAGAACGCTTTGCTTTGTCCAGCGAACGCGCCAGTCGATAGGGCTCGCGGTCCGCTTCAGGAAGCTCGAGTATTTTTTTCTCAAAGATCTCATCGAGATAACCGCGGTCCATTTTCTTGGCGACAGCATCGATTTCGACGGCCTGCTTCTCAATCTCTGCTGCACGCTCACGGTCCGCCTGGGTGTAAAGCGAAACCTGACGCTGTGCGGGAGCCCGCCATTTGCGCCAATCAAACGCAGGATCAAACACGGCGCGCAGCCGGTAGTAGTCGGCCTGCGTGATCGGGTCGTACCGGTGATCGTGACATTGAGCGCAAGCCACCGTTAGGCCTGTGAGCGCGGTAGAGACAATTCGCAGCGTGTCGGCGATGTTTTGATTGCGGGCAAGATTCATGTCCGGCACCACATCGCCTGTGCCGTCCGGGGCAAGCCGCAAGAAACCCGTGGCAGCTAGCGCATCGAATTTTTCAGGCTGATGCACAAGGTCGCCAATTTTTCCATGCGCGGTCTCAACCAACTCGTCACCGGCTAGCTGCTCCTGAATGAAGCGATTCCACGGCTTGTCCGAATTCAGTGCCCGAATCACATAGTCGCGATAGCGCCATGCATTGGGCCGCACAGAATCCACATCCGCATAACCGTTAGTGTCCGAATAGCCGGCGACATCGAGCCAATGCCTTGCCCAGCGCTCACCGTAGTTGTTGGAGGCAAGAAGCCGGTCCACGAGCTCCGCATAAGCTTGCTCGCGTTTATCCGCAACAAAGGCGGCGACATCCTCAGGCGAAGGCGGCAGCCCGGTTAGATCGAGCGAGACACGGCGGATCAGAGTCGCGCGGTCCGCCTCCGGAGCAAAGTCCATCTGCTGCCTTTGAAGCGCGTCGCGCACAAATGCGTCGATCGGTGCGAGATTTGGCGCATCGGAAAACTTCGGGAGCGCATTAATTTTTACGGGTTGAAAAGACCAGAACTTGCGCTCCTCCTCGGTGATGTACGGCCCGGCAGGAAGACTTTCAGGCTCGCTCGCGTTGATTTTTGCACCGTCTCTCACCCACTTCTCGAGCAGCCCGAGTTCCTCGGTGGAAAGCTTCTTCCCCTTCTTAGGCATCTCGCCATCGTGAATGACTCGCAGCAGTTCGCTCTCCTCGGGTTTGCCGGGGAGAAGAATCGGAGAACCGTCTTTGGTTTTCCCACCCATAAAGCGCCGCAGGCGAAGATCGATACCACCCCCGAGTTTCGGTTCCTCACCATGGCAATGGGTGCAGTGGGCCTTGAGAATTGGGCGGATTTCCGTTTCGTAGACTGGGCTTTTATCGGCCGCAACGCCGTCGGAACATATCAGAGCGAATGCCAGCCATGCCACCCGTACGCAAGCCGGCCGGGCAAGGAGCGACGCCAGCACGCGTTGCGCTTTGGATAGCAGGGGTAGAACTGGGGAGGGAAAACGCATGGGATGAAGGCCGAACCTTCAGACTGGCAACTCTAGGACTACCCTTAAAAAGACTTTCTATTAGCAAAACTCTGCTTCTGCTGGCGCACTCTAGAGCTCCCCCAAGCCCAGTAGGGACCCGCGCTTTTCTCTAGGTCTACTTTGCCTCCCTCGCTCCCGCTTGAACCAAGTGCACCACCACCGCGCACCCCTGCTCCAACAGCAAGGCAGGGTTGGGCGCATGCAACTCGTCGTCCACCCGCCCCGCACGCGGGTTTTGAATCAAAGCGGCTTCGTCGGTAATGAGCGCGATCACGCTACCCTCGGCCTCCGCTACAAGCACTCCGTCATTTAGGACGGAGCCTGCGTAATGCCAGGCTTCCCGCGGCAGCGTGCTACCAGCGCGACTCGCCCCGGCATCCTTCGTGTGGACGATGAACCGATCCAGTGATTCACGCCTCGCGGATCCATCAAGCTGCCACTCCACCTCGACGGCGAGTTTTACCGGCTCCGCCAGACCTTCGAGCGGAGCGAGCTTTAGCAGCAGGGCTGCCATGTGAATGTGGGTTGGCGCGGCCTCGGTCACAAACACCGACTCGTGCACCTTGCCCTTGCTCGTCACCACCGCATACTCCACCAAACCGGAACGCTGATTGACCTTCGCCGGAAATGAGATCTGCCGCCTTTCCGGATCAACCGTCACCAGCCCGACTACGATCCTGCCGTCGCCAAGCTTCTGGATACGCGGCGCGCTTGGATCAGCAGGAACACTGTTTAACTCGGGAGCAGTGGCAGCGGCAGGCCCCGTCCCCGCTGCCAAAGGAGTCTTTTCGGAGCCAGGTGCACCGCCGGTCCCGATGTGAGGCGAGGAACTTTCAACCAAAGAAGACTCAACGCCCCGATCCGCAAAACCTCCGGTGCACAAGCAAGCGAACAGCAAAGACTGCGATAGAGCGAAAGCCTTCATGTAAAAATGGGTGTCGGTCTACCTTCACACTTCTCGACCAGGCGATCAATCCGAGAAGAGTATGACGATCGAAATGGTCACACCCATTACTCGAAAGCCGCTGCATCCGGTTTGACGGCTCAAGTCTGCAGGAATAAACACGGTTTATGAAAAGCACTGCCCCGGTCTTTCGCACGACATACTGCATCGTTGTTAGCTTCACTCTTTCACTCTGGTACATCGACTGCGCAATCGCGGTGCAACCGGAGGCGAAGGTCCAGGCAAATGGCTCCCTGCAGCATGAGGTGGCGGAAACAGTGGCGCGCGGTGCCCGCTGGTTGGCGGCGCAGCAGAACGAGACGGGCGCTTGGAGCGACCCGCGAAACCCTGCTATTACAGCGCTATCACTCCTTTCTCTTCTGCGCGCGCAGGTCACTGAATCGATTAATGCGACCCCAAATATTCAAAAAGGATTTAGTTTTCTGCGGACCCACGTAAAGCCTGATGGCGGAATTTACGCAGAGGGCTTGAGCAACTATAACACCGCCATAGCGCTGTTGGCATTCCTGCAGCTTGGCGATCCGCAGGACGCGTCAATCATTCGTCATGCGAAGGATTTTCTCATCCGACAGCAAGCGGATCAAATGGTACGCCCAGAATTGAATGGAGGTATCGGATACGGTCCGACGGGAGTCAGCCCTAAGCGGCAACACCCGGACTTGGATAACACAATGATTTCACTGGAAGCACTCAGGGCATTCGAGCTTGCCGAAACGACGAAGGAGAACACTTCCAAAAGCTCCCGCCTCGATTGGGCGGCAGCGATCGCCTTTGTTTCGCGCTGCCAGAATCTTTCAGCAACGAACCCGCAGGAGTGGGTTTCCGAGTCCCCCTCGGAGCGCGGAGGTTTTGTGTATTATCCGGGCTTCAGCAACGCAGGAGAATTGGAAGAAAAAGGCGGCCGCAAGGCCCTGAGAAGTTCCGGCTCGATGAGCTACGCGGGGCTGCTTTCATTCATCTACGCGGATGTTTCCAAGCAAGACCAGCGAATACAGGCGGCGCTGGGGTGGCTTCAAAACAACTTCACTTTAGAAGAGAATCCCGGTTTGGGTAAGCAGGGTCTGTATTACTACTACCACCTCATGGCGAAGGCGCTTGTCGCAAGCGAAACGCAGACGTTCGAGGCTGCTGGAAAATCGCACGACTGGGCGCGCGAACTCGCCATCGAGCTCATCAACCGGCAGGACGCCTCGGGCTTTTGGTTGAATGATACCGGACGCTGGATGGAAAAGGACGCGGCCTTGGTAACGTCCTACGGACTGCTGACTCTTGAGTTGATCCGGCCGCGCCTCTAGGGGCTCCACTCTAGCAGCTTCCCTTTTTGGGATTCAAAGCCCGCATGCCCTGGGTGCCGAAGATGTTTACGGTGCAGTTTCAAACGACGGAATTTTTCCAATCGGCTGATCATGCATCGTCGTGTATTCAGACGTGATGCCGAAGCTGCTTATCGCCACAAAAAACGCTCATAAAACCGAAGAGTTCAAAGCCGTTCTGGGCGACCGCTGGAATGTCAGCGATTTGTGTTCGCATCCCGAAATCGTCTCTCCCGAAGAGACCGGCAGCACCTTTGCAGAGAATGCGGCGATCAAGGCGCTGGCAGCGTCACAGCGATTCGACGGCTGGGTGCTTGCCGATGATTCAGGACTGGCAGTTGACGCGCTCAACGGCGCCCCGGGTGTGATCTCAGCGAGGTACGCCGGCCCGAACAGCTCCGATGCGGAAAACCGCGCGCGCCTGCTACAGGAAATGGCCGCCCATCTTGAAACACAATCCAGAGGAGGCCGCTTCCATTGCGTCCTCGCACTTGCACAAGCGGGCGAGATCCGCGGTCTTTTTCAAGGGGTGTGCGAAGGCAGGTTACTCACAGACGAGCAGGGCACGGGGGGATTCGGCTACGATTCGTTGTTCGTGCCGGAGGGACACACGGACTCCTTCGGCGTGCTCTCGTCGGAAATCAAGAACGCCGTCAGCCACAGGGCGAGAGCCCTAGAGGCGTTCCAAACTTGGCTGTCAAGAAACCCCGACATCGGCTAAGAACGGATTCTCAAGCCGCACAGCAACGCGATTTAAGCAGGAGCGCTCGCTCTCATTCGCGCCATCCACTCCTTGTGGATCACCGGCGAAATCTCCGAAGGCTTGATCTCGCTGCGGCCGCCCCAGAAGACGTTGGTGTACGCCACGGGAATTCCGCATGCGGCTAGATGCGCGTCAATTGCAGCCTTGTGCAAGAGCACGCGGTCCTTCTCGGTCCCGTGTGCGACGGACATGATATTGACGTTATTAAAATCCGGGCCGCCCTCGCGCCAGTAGCAGTGAGTGAGCACCTCGTGCCGGCCAACCTCACCGCCCGCCTCCACCTCGCGGCCCGCAGGCACCGCCCAGTGGAAAAGCGCATTGAAGCGTGTGACACGCACTCCGGTTTGCGAGGGCTTCACGTGCTCAAGGAAGGTAGAAAAACGCCCAATCACTTTGCGCTGCTGGAGGCTCTCTGCTGTGGCGAAGAACTCGTCCACGCTGACTCCCGCCTCCGCCGCCCTCGCGACCCAAGGGTGCGATCCGATTTCCGAAACTTCAAACTCACGCTTCAAAGCAAGAAGCACCTTCCAATCCAGATCACTCAAATTGATGCTTTGAACGGGCATCATTTGCGCGGGCATTTCAATCCTATCCCCAGGCTCGACGGCCTTTCGCCTGACGTGTCCCACGCCGAGTGCAAAGATGCCTTTGGCCGGCATCAGCTTGTACTTCTCGCAACCGGTGTGCTTCATCAACACCTCGCAATGCTCATCCATCGAGGTGCCCACGGGCACCTTCAAAGTGGTCCAAAGCCGGTACTCTGAGCCTTTGGTTTGCTGGTCGGTTGAGCGGACCACCACGTGACCGCTAAACGGATCCTGCTGAAACATGAAATCAAAGGCACTGTTGAGTTTCTCCTCTGCGACACGCCACGCGACAAGCGCGCCGTGCGCGAGGTTCGGCGCGATCAAAGTCTGGCGAACGCGGCGGATCGTTCCCGCTTCAAGCATTGCGCGGATCCGCTCAACGACCACGTCCAATGCGACTCCCGAAAGCCTCGCGATTTCCTCGAAAGGCTCTCTGACAAACCCCTGAATCTTGTCCTCGGATATCGCAAGAATCTGCGCGTTGACCGGATCGTTGTGTTCGACGGGGATGGCTGAAGTCATAAGAGGATTGTGGTTAACAAGGGAGCAACGCTTCTTTCAAACAGATGATTCCGATTCGGGACCGGAATCTTAGAAAATGATTCAATACGACTTAGCAAAAAGCACCCGCCGCGGACTCGGCTCTCCCGTAATCACACAGCGTCCGGGCTCTTCTGCGCCAGGGATTTGGCCGGCCGTAGGGATGCAGCGGATGGTCACCTTCAAATCCTCCTTGATCTGCTTCTCCACCTCCACCGATCCGTTCCAGTGCGCAAGAGCGAAACCGGCGTGAATCTCAGGTTTTTCAGCATTCTTCGGGGTGAAAAACGCATAGAAATCTTCCTTCGTATCAATCCGCACCGTGTTTGCATCGCGGTAAGCGGTCGCCTTCGCGAGCAAACCGTCCTGAATTTCCTGCAACACCACGGTGATTCCCTCAACACACTCGTCAACGGTTGGGAACGTCTTCTCCTTCGGACCGCGATCGCGACGCGCCAATGCAACCGATCCTTTTTCCAAATCACGCGGCCCGATTTCAATGCGAACCGGCGCGCCTTTTTTGATCCATTCCCAGCTCTTGGTCCCACCACCGATGTCGCGCGTGTCCACTTCAACGCGCAACAGATCGCCATGGAAGCGCTGTTCGCGCAAACGAGAAGCAAGCTTGTGCGCAGCATCGAGCACGGCGGCTTTGGTATCTTCCTTAGGTGTGACCGGCAAAATCACGATCTGCGAGGGAGCAACGCGCGGTGGCAGAACTACACCGTCATCGTCACCGTGCGCCATGATCACCGTCCCAATCAACCGAGTGCTCACGCCCCAGCTCGTGGTCCACGCGTACTCCTGCGTGTTTGTTCTGGATAAGAAACGAATGCCGCTCGCCTTCGCAAAATTCTGCCCGAGGAAATGCGAGGTTCCGGCCTGGATCGCCTTCCGATCCTGCACCATTGTCTCGATGGTGAGGGTCTGCACTGCACCCGGAAAACGCTCTCCGGCGCTTTTTTCTCCCGTGTAAACCGGCAACGCCAAATGCTCGCGCGCAAACTTGGCATACACGCCCAGCATCCTCTCGGTTTCCTCCACGGCCTCGACATCGGTTTCATGCGCCGTGTGGCCTTCCTGCCAAAGAAACTCCGCCGTCCGCAAAAAAATCCGGGGCCGCATTTCCCAGCGGACCACATTAGCCCATTGATTGATGAGGATCGGCAGGTCGCGATAACTTTGCACCCACTTGGCATAGGTGGCGCCAATGATGGTCTCGCTCGTAGGCCGCACGATCAAGGGCTCGGTCAATTCCGCAGACGGCGCGGGACGCAGTGCTCCATCGGGCCCGACTTCAAGCCTGTGATGTGTCACCACGGCGCATTCCTTGGCAAACCCGTCGACGTGCTCTGCTTCCTTCGCGAGGTACGAGAGCGGGATAAAGAGTGGAAAGTACGCGTTCTTGTGGCCCGTTGCCTTGAACATGGCATCGAGAGCGCCCTGCATCTGCTCCCACACGCCGTATCCCCAGGGTTTGATGACCATGCAACCACGGACATCTGAAGGCTCGGCGAGGTCCGCGGCGCGAACAACCTGCTGGTACCATTCGGAAAAATCCTCTTCCCGGCGCGGAGTGATTGCAGTCTGGGGTTGGCTCATAACTTCAAGGGGTGCGTAGAGAGAACACCGACTCCGCGATCAAGAATGCCTGCCTGATCACAATGCGAAGCCGGCTGCTCCTGTTTTTTAAACCTGTGCGGCTGTCCCAACCGAATGGAATGTTGCGTCTTTTGGGAGCACTGCGCGGTCGCAGAAATCACCGAAACCTTCTCCTGCATTCCGCTCGACAGCGTAACGCTTGATCACCGGCTTCAGCATCTCAACGGCGGAATCAATGGTCACGCTGGGGCTGTAGAGCCGGTTCAAGCGTGTGCCGTTGTATTTTGCTCCAATGTAAAGTGCGTACTTGTTCGGCGCGCGTCCCACAAAACCAATCTCAGCGAGATATGGCCGCGCGCACCCGTTCGGGCATCCCGTCACCCGCAGACTGATCGCGTCTTCCCGCAAGCCGGCCTCGTCCAAAACGGACTCGAACTTCGAGAGGATCTCGGGAAGTGCTCGCTCGCTTTCTGCAAGCGCCAGTCCGCAGGTGGGCAGAGCCACGCAGGAAAGCGCGTTCAAGCGGAGGCGGGAGCGGTTGTTCTCACCCGTGAGGCCGTGGCGGCCAAGGATCGCCTCGATCACAGGTTTCTGTGCGTCTGTCACGCCAGAGATCGTCAAATTCTGGGAGGGCGTGAGGCGGAAATCGCCGGTGTGGATTTCGGCAATCTCGCGCAGGGCCGATTTCATATTCCATCCGGGTAGATCGCGAATGCGGCCGCTCAAGATATGCAGTCCATAAAACCAAGTTCCGTCCAAGCACTGGTGCCAGCCGTGCGGATCCTCGATCGTGGTGAATTCGTACGGGCGGGCGGGCTCAAACTTGATACCGGCACGACGCTCCACTTCTGCGCGAAACCAGTCGATGCCGCGATCTTCGATCGTGTACTTCAAGCGCGCGTGTTTGCGGTTGGTCCGGTCCCCGTGGTCACGCTGGGTGGTGAGCACTGCATCGCCCACGATGTTGACCTTGTCAGGCGTGATGAATCCGAGCACATCTGCGAGCCTTGGGAAGGTTTCCTCATTTCCATGGCTCATCCCGAGGCCTCCTCCAACGGTCACGTTGTAGCCCACCAAACGATCGCCGTCGACGATCGCAATATACCCCAAATCCTGCGAAAATACGTCCACGTCGTTGGACGGCGGGAGCACGAATCCCGTCTTGAATTTGCGCGGCAAATACGTCGCTCCGTACATGGTTTCATTCTCGGGTTCGCCGCCCGCAACCATTTCTTCGTCGAGCCAGATCTCGTGATAGGCACGCGTCTTTGGCAGCGAATACTCGCTCCATGCACGGGCATCGTTGTAAACCTGCTGCAAATGCGCGCTGCATTCCGGATTGGGCGGTGCCATCACGTTGCGGTTCACGTCACCGCACGCGGCGATCGAATCCAGCAGCACGCTATGCATACGCTGCACCAGCGGCTTTACGTTTCCCTTGAGAATGCCGTGAAATTGAAAAGTCTGGCGCGTGGTCAGGCGAAGCGATGGCGAGGCAACCTCACCCGCTAGCTTGTCTAACACCAGCCACTGTTGCGGGGTCGCCTTTCCACCGGGCAGGCGCACGCGAAGCATGAACGAAAACGCTTTTTCCTTGCCCTCTTTTTTGAGCGCATTTCTCCGATCCCGATCGTCCTGAAGGTACAAGCCGTGGAATTTGGTGAGCTGGCTGTTTTCCTCTGAAATGGCGCCAGTGGAGGGATCCCTCAAATCCTCGGCGATGCTGCCGCGCAAAAGATTGGAAAGCGTCTTGATGTTCTCGTTGGCGCTCAAGGGTTTGGCACCATTTGATTCAGAGGTCATAAGGCTGGTTTTTATGGAAGAGGTTAGACCGCGCCGCGCGGAATCGCGGCTCGGGCCGAAAACTATGCGCCAACCCAACCAGCAGTTCAAGCGGATCACCATCAACGCGACGGCCGCCAGGACGAAAGCCGCTGATTCAAAAAGTTTTGCACCCCACAGCGAAACCTCAGGACCGAGGAGGCCGCGGCGGGGGACACCCCGGACAGCGATCTTGGCGCTGTGGAGCCGGTCTAAAACGCGCCGATCACCAAGGACGCATTGTGTCCGCCGAACCCAAAGCTGTTGTTGAGGGCGAACCGCACCGGCCGCTCTTGGGCGGTCAGCGCCGTAAAGTTCAAATCACACTCCTCCTCTGGATCTTCCAAATTGATCGTGGGCGCCACGACGCCCGTCCGAATACTCATGGCACACGCAACGCTCTCAACCACGCCGGCAGCACCCAGGAGGTGTCCGGTCATTGATTTGGTGGAAGAGATGGCCAGCTTCTTCGCGTGTTCGCCAAAGACGGCCTTGATAGCACGCACTTCGCACAAATCCCCCACCGGAGTCGAGGTGCCGTGAGCGTTGATGTAGTCGATGTCTTCAATGTTCAAACCCGCCTTGGCCAATGCCATGCGCATGCAACGCTGGGCTCCTTCGCCGTTTGGAAGCGGCGAGGTCATGTGATACGCGTCGGCCGTCAGGCCGTATCCAAGCAGCTCGCAATAAATGCGCGCACCCCGCTTTTTGGCATGCTCAAGCTCCTCCAGAACCAGAACGCCGGCGCCTTCGCCCATCACGAATCCGTCGCGCCCCTTGTCGAAGGGCCTCGAGGCCCGCTCGGGCTCGTCGTTACGGGTGGAGAGCGCTTTCATTGCCCCGAAACCGCCCAGTCCAAGCGGCACAACGGCGGCCTCTGAGCCGCCCGCGAGAAAGGCATCGGCGTCACCGTCCCGGATCATGCGCCAGGCTTCGCCGATCGCGTGCGCGGAGGTCGCGCAGGCCGACACAGGCGCGAAGTTCGGCCCCTGGAGCCCGTACTCCATGGACACGAGGCCGCTCGCCATATTCGAGATCATCATGGGAATCATGAAGGGCGAGATGCGGCCGGGCCCCTTCGTGATGAGGTTGGTGTGCTGATCTTCGAGGGACTTGAGCCCGCCGATTCCCGACCCGATCATCACCCCGAAACGCTCGGGATTGCCCGGAGCGCCCTCGAGGCCCGCATCAGCCATCGCAAGCTTCGATGCGGCCATTGCAAGCTGCGCGTACCGATCCGCGCGGCGCGAATCCTTCGGAACCTTGAACCATTGGGTCGGGTCAAATCCATCCACCTCGCCCGCGATCTGACAGTCGTAACCAGTGATGTCAAAGAGAGTGACGCGTCCGATTCCGCTTTTTCCCGAGGTCAGATTTTTCCAGAAAGTCTCGAGGTCGGCTCCCACCGGACTCATGACTCCCATTCCTGTTACAACAACTCGGCGCGCAGAACTCATAATTGGATCAAAATTGGATCTAAAAGCAGTGAACCTCCGTTTGGACGCGGGCCGATGCAAACCCAAAATCGGTTTTGCCCCTCCTCAGGCACAAAATTTGTCGGATCCCGCCCAAAACCGTCTCCGGATTAGACTCCGAACTCCAACCGTGGCAAGCTCGCACTCCGGCTATGCCCAAAGTATTCATTAAAACCTACGGCTGCCAGATGAACGAACGTGATTCCGAACAGGTCACGCGCGATCTGCTGGCACGCGGTTACGAGCTCGCGCAAAGCGAGCGCTCGGCGGATGTCGTCTTGCTCAACACTTGCAGCGTCCGGGACATGGCCGAGCAAAAAGCCCTTGGAAAAATGGGCATCCTCAGCCGGCTGCGCCAGAACAAGCCTGAGATGGTGTTCGGGTTCCTCGGTTGCATGGCGCAGAGCCGCGGGGCTGAGCTCGTGAGGGACATTGCCCACGTTGATCTCGTTGTAGGCACGCAGAAATTTCACAAGGTCGCCGACTACGTCGACCAGCTCGTGCAACACCGCCAGCGCTCGCGAGACCGACTCATGGACGATCAGCGCCTCTCGATTGTGGATATCGAAGAGGAACCCGGCTCGCAGCAGACCATCCGCGAACACGTGCTGGAAGACGGACAGGCCACAGCATTTGTCTCCATCATGCAGGGCTGCAACATGCGCTGCACCTTCTGCATCGTTCCAAGCACGCGCGGCTCTGAACGTTCCCGCCCGATTTCCGAGATCGTCGACGAGGTCCGTAAACTCGTTGAAAACGGAGTGCGCGAAGTCACTCTGCTCGGACAAATCGTGAATCTTTACGGCCGACACGAATTCGAAAAAGTAGGCGGCATCAGTCCTTTTGTGCAGCTCCTAGAGGCGGTCCACGCCGTCGACGGTCTCGAGCGGCTGCGCTTTACTTCACCGCATCCCATCGGGTTTAAGGCGGACCTCGTGGAATCCTTCGGCCGCCTGCCAAAGCTGATGCCCCATGTGCACCTTCCAATGCAGTCTGCCTCGGATAGGATTCTGAAGAAAATGCATCGGGGCTACACAGCCGAAAAATTCTTCGCCCTCACGGAGGCGCTGCGCAAAGCGCGGAAGGACATCGCGGTGACGACGGATGTTATCGTCGGGTTTCCCGGCGAAACCGACGAGGATTACGCAGCAACCCGCGAGATGGTGAAGCGCGTGGAGTTCGACAATGCATTCATCTTCCGGTACTCGCCGCGACGCGACACCCCGGCTGCGACGATGGAGGAACAACTTCCCGAGTCCGTGAAAGAGGAGCGCAACCAGGATCTCCTGGGCGTGCTCAACGCGATCGTCATCAGAAAACACGAGGAATTGGTGGGCACGAATGTGGAGGTGCTATGCGAAGGCTTGAGCAAGAACAACGATCAGCGCCTGTCCGGACGCACGCCACAAAACAAGATCGTGATTTTTGAAGGAAATCGGCGTCACTACGGCCAACTGCTGGATGTGCGCGTGACGCGCTCAAGCGGCTTCACCCTTTACGGGGATGCGGCGATCCTGTAGCGGCGCGGCGCCTGCGAGTCACAGCTCCGCTTCACCCTAGCAGACATTCTTTACACGTCCCATGCGCCAATACCACGAACTACTACGGCTGGTGCTCGAAAGCGGCCACGAAAAGTCCGACCGTACGGGCACAGGCACCTTGTCGGTTTTCGGCGCGCAAACGCGCTTTAACCTGTCCCAAGGTTTTCCGCTGCTCACGACGAAGAAGCTTCACCTCAAGAGCATCATTCACGAACTTTTGTGGTTTTTACGCGGCGATACAAACGTACGCTCACTTCAAGAGGTGGGCGTCACCATTTGGAACGAATGGGCAGATGCCGACGGAAATCTTGGGCGCGTCTACGGCGCGCAATGGACCGACTGGCGTTCACCCGATGGTAGGTCGATCAACCAGATTCACGACGCCATCGCACGCATCCGCCGCGATCCCGACAGCCGCAGACATCTGGTATGCGCTTGGAACCCGGGTGAAATCGATTTGATGGCGCTACCACCCTGCCACACTCTTTTTCAGTTCTACGTGGCAAACGGCAGACTGAGCTGCCAACTTTACCAACGCAGCGCTGACCTGTTTCTTGGCGTGCCGTTCAATATCGCGTCCTACGCGCTGCTCACCATGATGGTGGCGCAGGTGTGCGGGCTCCAGCCCGGCGACTTCGTCCACACCTTTGGTGATCTGCACTTGTATTCAAACCACCTTGAGCAGGCGCGCCTACAGCTTTCGCGCGAACCGCGCGCGTTGCCCGTGATGCGAATCAACCCGGCGGTATCCGAGATCACAGATTTCAAGTTCGAGGATTTTACTTTGGAATGCTACGACCCGCACCCGGCAATCAAGGCGCCCATCGCTGTCTGAACTGCGGCGTACACGCAAACATGAAGGCAATCGCAGCAATGGCCAGGAACCGTGTCATTGGCGCACACGGAGCGATCCCGTGGCACCTTCCAGAGGACTTTCGCTGGTTCAAGCGTGCCACAATGGGAGGCGTGATTGTCATGGGTCGGAAAACTTACGAGAGCCTCGGCAAACCACTTCCTGGCCGCGAGAATGTGGTGCTGTCGCGTTCGACTGAGATCTCCGGCGTGCGAATGGTCCGCAGCATCGAGGAGCTGCTTGCAATTTCATTTGGCGACCGAGAGGTGTGGATCATCGGCGGCAGCGATCTGTATGCGCAAACACTTCCGTTCTGCTCGGACCTCTACCTGAGCATGGTCAACCTTGAGCCGTCGGGCGACGCTCTGTTTCCTGCATTCGAGACGGATTTTGAGCTGAGCGAAGTCATCGAATCCCACGCTGAATTCGAAGTGCAGCATTACAAAAGACGCCACGCGAAGTAGCGCAGCAAGGCCTCAGCCTCCTAGGCTCAAAGCGCTTGCTTGTGGACGGTCGGCATGGCACCGACTGCAAGCGTAGTGTTTGGAGAGCTTGAAGAATTTGTCTCGGGAAACAAAGGAAGCAGCATTTGCCTACGAACAGGGGGAACAAGCGTCGATACCCCCAGGCCCAGCAGCCTTAAAGGGCCTGTCACCAACCGGTGGGTTGCAAGCAAGTGACAGGCGATCCGGTAAAGTTCACGAGCTGTAGTCACAGGTTCATCCAAGCGCAGCTGTCGCGTAAGCGTTCTGAAATCGGTGTAGCGAACCTTCACCTGAACCGTGAGCGCTCCGCACTCGTGTTCTTCGAGGGCGCAGCGGACGTCCTCCGCGAGGGCGTGCAAAACCTCGCGGAGTTCTGCGCGGCTATCCGTATCGACTGGAAATGTATGCTCTGAACTGATGCTTTTGCGTTCACGCTCGAGCTCAATTTCCCGATCGTCCTCACCGAATGCACGACTTCTAAGGCTAGCCGCGTACGAACCCACAATGTCCTCCAACCTCAGCGTGGTGTCCTGCAGATCGCTGATCTTCCAGAGTCCCTGTCCTTCCAAGGCCTCTGCCGTGACCGGCCCGACACCGTGGATGCTTCGAACAGAAAGCGGTCGAAGAAACTCCACCTTCCTGCTGTCTTCGATGAGCGTGAGCCCATTTGGTTTGTCGTAATCACTACCAAGCTTTGCGAGAAATTTGTTCGATGCAACCCCGATGCTGGCCGTCAAGCCACGCTCCTCAAAGACGCGGTCCTTGATATCACGCGCCAATGGAAGCGCACGTTGCAACGCTTCATCTGCCGTCTCACAAGGCTCACCGACAAAGCTCAGATCCAGATACGCCTCGTCCACCGACACCTGTTCGACAAGCGGCGTGTAGCTCTCAAAAATGCCCATGATTTTCACCGACTCAGCGCGGTACACATCCATGCGGGGCCTCACGAAAACCGCCGACGGACACAACTTCGCCGCGGTCCGTGACGGCATTGCGGAGCGCACCTTGAAACGCCTCGCCTCATAGCTTGCGGCGCACACCACCCCGCGCTGATTCGGCGGCGAGCCCACCACCAGCGGCTTTCCTCGGTACTCCGGATTGTCGCGCTGTTCGATGGACGCGAAGAACGCATCCATGTCGACATGCAGAATCACGCGATGTCGTGGATTCGTGCTGGCTTGAGCCGATGCGAGCAGCGTCTGCCCAGGGTCCATTCAATTGGCAAGAGTTGGACTACTGGCTGGCGGCCGCGACCGGCTTAACCTTGTCGTCCATCCATCGCAATAAATCGCGGGGCTCGTTTTGCGCAGAGGCGCCCGCCAGCGGCACTTCGATACCAGCCGCCCACAGGATACCGTTCACCACCAACCGGCGCTGGCCTTCCACGCCCCAGTTCCGATGCAGGTCGCATCCGGTAAACCCAAAGCTTCTGCCGCCCGATGGCCGTTCGTATGCCCAACCAATCACCTCGGCACGGCCCAGATTTGCCTTCGCATCTGCAGTGGAGCGGTTCTTGTCGGGAACCAGTCCGGACACCAGCGGGATTGCGCCCTTTCGGAAGTGCAGATTAAACAGCCATCCGTCCAGGGGAGCAGCAAAAGCACTGACTCCGCGCGTCACTGGATGAGACGGGAATTCATTAAACTCCATATCCCAGTGACCGCGCGACCCGATGTCGGGCTGCCACACCGCTCCAAGCCAATCACCGATTTCCTCGGAAACCGACCGCGGGACGTCGACCGCCTGGTGAAGCATCACCAAGCCCGCGCCGCGCTTGATCGCAGCAGCCATGCGGGCCATCCGTGCGGGTTCCAGGAATGGAAGTTTCGGACCGCCGTCGGCGAAGACGACGATGCATTGCGCCTTATCGATCAAAGACTCGTCCTTCGGCCAGCCGTTGGCGGCTTGCACCGCGACGACCTCTGCGTTTTGACGCAGCCAGTTGGCGAGCAGAGTGCATCCCGCGAAGTACTCATGCTGGCCGGGCTTGTTGGATGGCTCGCCAGCAATCAAGAGAACGCGCGCTCCCTTCGCGTTGGAGGGCAGTTGTTCAAGCACGACCTCCGACTGCTCGGGGCTTAGCGCGAAGATCGCGCTCGCACAGTTTAAGCTAATCGCGAAGAGAGATAAAAATTTTACGAATCGCATGAGAGTGGAATTTAAATTTTACGGCGCTTCTTGGAATCGCGTGCGCGTGCTTAAGCAAACAGGTCAGAGACTACATGGCCATGCACATCGGTGAGCCGGAAATCACGGCCTGCGTGACGGTACGTGAGCTTCTCATGGTCGAGACCCAGCGCGTGAAGCAGCGTCGCATGGAGATCATGCATGTGCACCTTGTCGGAGATGGCGTGGTGCCCAAATTCGTCAGTCTCACCATAAGCGACGCCGGACTTGAAACCGCCACCTGCAACCCAAACGGAAAAGCCCGCCGGATTGTGATCCCGCCCCGTTCCGTTTTTTTCCGCGTAAGGCGTGCGCCCGAATTCGCCTCCCCACCAGACGATGGTGTCCTCGAGCATGCCGCGCTGCTTTAGATCCGCGAGCAGACCCGCGACAGGCCTGTCAACAGCGAGGGCGTGGTCGCCATGCTTTTTAAGGTTGGAGTGCTGGTCCCATGCGGGATTGTTCGTGTTGTCAGCGTAGCTCACTTGAATGAAGCGCACGCCCGATTCGGCCATGCGCCGCGCAAGCAAACACTGCCGGCCGAACTGGTCGGTAGCAGCAGTTCCGATTCCATAAAGCTCGCGCACATGCTGCGGCTCGGAATCCAAATCAAAAGCTAGCGGCCCAGCCGTCTGCATGCGCCATGCCAGTTCGTAGCTTTCCACCATCGCCTCAATATCAGAACCGCCAGCCGTTCCGGCCGATTGCGCTGCATTCAGCGCGCGGATTGCGTCGAGCTGCCGCACGTCACCTCCAAACGGGTTGCTTGCCGTCATGTTACGAATCACCGCGTCCTTGGCCGGAACGCCTGCGCGCCCGATGGCGGTGCCTTGATACGCAGCCGGAAGAAAGGCCGTACCGTAATTGCGCGGCCCGCCATTGCCCATCGCGGGAGAAATAGTAACGAAGCCGGGGAGATTCTGGTTCTCTGTGCCCAGACCGTAACTCACCCATGCGCCCATGGACGGTCTTAAAAAATTGGTGGATCCGGTGTGCAAAAAGAGCGTGGCTGGCCCGTGCGCGATGCCCTCGGTTTGCATCGAGCGAATCACGCAAAGGTCGTCCGCATGTTTTGCCATTTCCGGAAAGAGGTCCGCAACCCAGAGGCCGCTTTGTCCGCGTTTTTCGAACTTCCACATGGGCGCCATCACTCGCTGCTTGGGGCTGGTACCCGTCTTTGCGATCGCACGGAGATCGTCGAAATCGAGAAGCCTACCATCGTCTTCGATAAGGCGAGGCTTGTAATCAAAACTATCGACGTGGCTGACGCCGCCCGACATGAACAGAAAGATGATGCGTTTTGCGCGTGCTGGAACTACGCCGGTTCGTGGCGCCATAGAGCTTAAGGCTGCGAGTGCCGCCTCCGAGTTCTTGGCTGCGAGACCTGCTAAGGCCATCGAGCCGAACCCGCACGCGAGTTTTGAAAGCGCCGCTCGGCGTGTCGTACCCAAAGACATGGGGTGGGAGAGATTTGAGCGCATATCCGTTGGGGGTAAAGTGGAGGGAGACGGGGGAAAGACTAGCGAATGTATCTGAAGTCCACGCTGGCGAAAAGCACGTGCGCGACCCGGGCCAGCCGCTGCGCGGCATCTTCCTCGCTCGGACAAGAGTTGTATAGTGCTGAGAGAACTTTCGCCTCGGTCTGCGAGGGGTGCCTTCCAAGCATCACAAGGCTCACCCTATCAACGGCGGCGATCGGGTCTGGATGTGAGACTGCGAGCCGCTCACCCACCGCTTTCGCCTGCTCCCCAGCAAAGGCGCTGTTCAGGAAGAACAACGCCTGCGGGGCAACGGTACTCGCCTCACGCACACCGACGCTGTTGTTGATATCGCCAAAATCAAACACATCAAACACCTCGTGCCTTCGATTGCGGAATGCCGGAGTATAAAGGCTGCGCCGCACGTCGGTGAATATGTAATTGTACTCGATATTTGCCGCGCTGGATTCATTCGCGTTGATATCTTTTGCTCCGTTGATATTTGCGCCGCCAAACTCACGGCTCAACCTCCCTGCTGCATGCAGCATCGTATCGCGAATCTGATCCGCATCCATGCGGCGAACCGAGTGCCGTGAAAGCAGCTTATTTGTGGGATCCGCGCCAAGGGGTGCCTCTTCTGCAAGACGCCATGCGTGGGAAGTCACCATCTCTCGCACGAGCTGCTTCAGGCTCCATCCCTGTTGAATAAAACGCGCAGTCAAATAATCCAATAACTCCGGATGCGTCGGCTTCTCGCCCGTTGTCCCGAAATTCTCGGTGGTCCCCACCAATCCCGCGCCGAACACCCAAGCCCAAGTGCGATTTACCAAGACGCGCGCAGTGAGCGGATTGTTGTCCGATGTAAGCCACTGCGCGAACTGGGTCCGCCCGCTCTGCGTTGCATCGAATTGGATTTGTTTTGCATCGTCCACCATGACGGCACGCAAAAAACCGCGGGGCACTATCTCGGCTTTTTGTTTTGCAATACCCCTGACGCGCAGCGCCGTGTCGCCGACTTCAACATTCTCGGACACAACCATCGCGACCGAACGCGGCGGAGCTTTTTTTTCGAGTTGCTTGAGCTCCTCGCTGAGGGAAGCAAGCGTTGCGCGCGCATCTTTGGCGGAATCCACTTTCTTGGATGCAGGCAGTTGATCGGCCCCGTTATTTGAGCTGACTGATGCCGATGTTGTCTGCGGTCCGGTTGAATTTGCATCCGAGCCGGCCGCGCTAGGCGCACTAGCTGTACCCGCTGTACCAGCCGCTGCCTGCGTGACAGTACGCGCGGCAGGCAGGGTGTCCTGAATAAACTGAACTGCGTCAACCACGACATGCCCAGCGCCGCCAGCGTTGCTCACCAGAACGAAACCTGCGCCGTCTTTTTCAAAACGGAACGTGCCGAGCGATGTGAAATGACCGTCAACCGCAGGCTCTTCAGTCTCGTTGACGGTGACGACTTCCTCGCCATCGGCATGAAATACTGTGACACGGACCTCTTTTGATCTATTCGGTCCTGCGGAATACGCGAAGCGGACTTCGTACCGGCCCGAGTGAGCAAACAAGGGTGTGAAAGTCGCGGTCTTCTCGCCTTTGCCCGTGTTTTCGTCTGTGAGGTAACCAACTCCGACGTAGTTTTTAAAGAAGCTCGAGGTTTTCCACGCCCCCACCAGTTTGGCGTCGGCGTCATCGAGAATAATCCCGTGAAAACGGTCGATGGCGATGGGCCCTTTCACGATTGATTCGCCTTGGAGTGGGCTCGAATTGAGGCGGGCGACCTGGTTGCGGGCCGCTTCAATCTTGGCGCGGAGTTGCGCTACCTTTTGCTTATGCTCATGCTCCAGTCGCTCTTCCTCCGGGTAGCCTGGGAGCGGCTCAACCACCCAGCGCGCTACATTGTCTGTGAGATTATTAAGCGTTCTCGTGCTGCTGAAAATTCCAGCAAGCGCGTAGTAATCTCGCTGCGGGATCGGATCAAACTTGTGATCGTGGCAGCGCGCGCACCCGATGGTTTGACCGAGGAACGCCTTGCCGATGGTGTCGAGTTGTTCGTCGATGATGTCAAAGCGGAGCTGCTGCTTGTCCTGCTCCTCGTAGTTGGTGGGGCCGAGCGCAAGAAAGCCGGTGGCGGTCAAAAGCCTCGCCCGTTCCTGCACCGACGATGCGGGAAGGAGGTCGCCGGCAATGTGCTCTGTGATGAAACGGTTGAGGGGCACGTCCGCGTGGATGGAGTTTAGGACATAGTCGCGGTAACGCCATGCGTCCTTGAATAGCAATGTGCGGCCGCCTCCACTGGACTCCGCGAACCGCGTCAAATCCAGCCAGCGCCGTGCAAACGCCTCGGCAAACGCGGTGGATGCGATCAAGGCGTCGGCGGTCTTAAGAACAGCCTGACGCCGGTCGCGCTTGTATTCCAACTCGAAGGCATCGATCGCTTCCGGTTCGGGCGGCAGCCCCGTGAGCAGCAGGTGAAGTCTGCGCAAGACCACAGCCGCGTCCGCGTCTCGAACCGGTGTGATCGAAGCCGACTCCATGGCGCGCAGCAAAAACCGGTCGATAGGCCCCTCCGCCCAAGCGCCGTTTCGGACGACGGGCTCTGCCTGTGGGACGACGGCCCGATAAGCCCAGTGACTGGCGGCATCCTCCAAAGCAAGCGCGCGCGACTGAGTTCGCGTGGGGTTTTGCAATGCCAGATCTTCGCGCCTCGGGTCATGGGCACCCGTCCGTACCCATTGTTCAAGGATCTCGAGTTCCCGGGCCGCGAGTTTTTTGCGCGGCGGCATTTGGAAGTCAGGATCGCGGTAGCGAACCGCCTTGATCAGAAGACTGGCCTCTGGATCATGCGGCACAAGAGCAGGGCCGGAGTCACCACCGATCTTCCAGCCGGATTGGGAATCGAGACGCAATCCACCCTTGATTTTCTTCGCTGCGCTGTGGCATTCGAGGCAGTGCTCCTCTAGCAGGGGACGGACTTTTTTCTCGAAATAATTCACTTCGCCTGCGGACGGATGAGCCACCGCGAACGCAGCATGAAAGAGAGGGGCAACAGCTAGGCCGTATAGATTTCGGAGGATACGCGGCTTTGATGTTCTGAAGTGCATGCGGGGGAGGCAAACAAAATTTTATCAGGTTCGCTGGAGTGCCGTTCTCTCAACTTTAACCCGCCCTCCGAAGTAGAAAAGACATCATTCGGCTCGTGAGAGTTTGGTTGAAGAGAGTCACCAAACGAAAGGTAACGCAAGCGTCTGCACACAACGAAACTAAATTGAACTGGGAATGGTTCGCGCCAAACGCAAGCGAGCGGGCTAAGGAGCATCAAGCCGGATTGATTCGGTACGTGGAGATACCTCATCAAACTTCTGCTGATTGCCAAGAAGTTGAGTATAGGTCTGTACGACAGGGCCTCGAAGGAGGAACCCAACCCCCGCGTTTGTCTCTCCACCAATGGCGACACCATAGAATGTGTTAATTAATCCCCTGCTCATTCGATTCTGAGCTCCAATCAGTCGGGAGTCGACATCCGTCGCTGTGAAGGAGCCCTTGAAAAGCCCACTGAGAGGCCTTTCGACTCTCAAATTTTCTACATTTGGCACACGCAGTTCTGGGGTCATTTTTTGCAAGATGAGTCCTGCTGTACCGAAGTACTTCATATACTGCGACCCGAATCCTTGCGGCTTGGGATAAGTTAAACTGGAGTATAAAGTAACTGCATCGGAAGGTAGCCATACGGCTGAACCCAATGTGCCAGTCGTGGCTGGAAGCACGGCGTGACCCACAAGCTTATTGGGAGTATATTCTGTGCTGAATCCCGTCGAGTTCAGAGGGCGGTTGATCATCCCCACGGATCCATGGATTTTTTCGCCATCAAAAACCACCGCACCAGCAATGAAATTCAAGTCTGTTCGCAAGTCACCCAGGCTCCAGACAGGCATCAGCGGATTTACTGTTTTGCGATAGAGGGCGTCTCGCATTGCAGCCTCTGGGGTTTCGTCAACGATAGTTTCGGAGAATACATTCGCGACCGATGCTGAGGCGCTCAGGAAGTCAGACCCAAGGTTTGTTGATGGCGAAAATAGTCTACCTACAATGCCCCTGAAACTAAACTGTTTTCCATTTCCGAGTCGCCCGTAAATCAAGGCGGTGCCGGCTGTCGCGTTCGTCTGGATCAAAAAGACGCCACCTTGCCCGAGGTTTTCAACTTTACCTGTTCCCTTATACAGACCTGCAGAGTGCAACCCATAGTTGGTTTTTCCAATACCGACAGGGGTGTAGGCGTTGCAGAAAATGTCGTTTCCTCCCGAAATTTCCGCCGAGTTAAATGCGGGATTTTTCAGCGACACGTTTCTCAAATTTAAAAAAGCACGGGTTCCACGTTTTTCGTCAGCTTTGATACTCATCTCACCAACCCAAGTCCCCAGCCCTTTGGTATCCAACTGGATCATCGATCGCATGTACCACTCACTCTCGGGCTGTACAACTAAAGGCTCTGCGAGCCTTACTCCCGCGCGCACGACACTGAGGTAGGCTTTTTTGCCTATCATTCGAGAGTTGTTTACAAAGGCGTCAAAATCACGGACCCGGTAAAGTTCGATTGCAGTAGAGCTGCCCTCAACCTGTACAGACTCGATAATATCGCTCGCTTTGAGGCCAGCCTTTTCAGCTATGCCGCCCTCCAATACCTCGACGACTGTGACGCCACTGGTTTTATCGACGACCGATAAATCGATCTTCGCGCCCTCGACCCACCCAAAAGTTGGCCTCGACACATAGCGTCTGCCATCGACCCATAAAGCGCAACTTCCTGACCCTTGAGGAGTGACAGCAGCCTCCAAGTAACCGCGAATTTTACCCAAATCTTGCTCTGTGACTTCTTCGGAAGAGGAACTTGTGACGAACCCTGAATACAAACCGGCTAAAGCCGTGCCAATGATTGGTGTGATTTTTATGTCCTTTGCCGGTGTTACAAAGGAGACCCACGAGCCCGTTGCCTGCACCTGGCCATACTCGTTATCGGGATTTCTTGGATCGGTGATTTTCCAGCCACGAAGAATGCCCGAAACAGGTGTCCCCGCAATCCTCACGCTAGTGCCCGCGGGCAGGTAAGAATTTTCAGCGCCTAGTTGTGGGATTATTTCAACACCTCGCACGCCATCGTTTCCATCGATGTCTCTGGAGTCTACGATGACCTGGTAGAGAGCATCCTGCGAGGCAGTTATCGTTACATTCGAAGCAGTGGTGAAGGCCAAGCTTGAGAGTCTAATGGTTGAAGTGGCAGGAATAATTTCAACAATGAGGGTCCCCTTCTGGATGCCGCTCGCACCTATGCCCATCCCGACCTTCAGATTCGAGACGTTGCTTACTTTTACGTAGTCTGAATCCTGTGTGAGGTTCCCGGTGAGCGTGACCGCCGATGTACTGGTGACCACAACCTTGACAACAGGACTCTCTTTTATGACGAACCCATCAGAGACGACCACTTGGTAGTTTCCAGCCTGACGAGGAACTATTCCTCTATTAAGATTCAACTCTTCCATCGGGTTGGAGAAATCAAGCGAGCTTTGATTTTCTCCGTTCAAAAACATTCCATCTTTTTTCCATCGGTAGCTCATGCCGGGCCAAGGCTGACCATCAAACGCCGCGAAGAGTTTGATGCTGTCACCTTGCGCAACCGTTACTACAGAGTCGCGCCTGCGAACTCCAGCGCGCTCCCAATCCGGTACCAGTAGACGGAATCCACTTGGAACGACCTTGAAATTTCGGCTGTAACTGAAGTCAGCATCTTCTTTCAAATCGCTGTTCTGTTTGATTTCAGCCGCGCTCAAGGTCCGGCGCCACACGCGCGCCTCAAGATACGTAGCAGAGGAATGTGGATCGTCATTTGTCAAAGATTTGCCCAAGCACAGCTCTCCAAATTGAAGAGCTCCCACATCTGCCAAACTCACTGGGACGGAACACACCTCCACCCCGTCTCGATACAGCGTCGCCTTGGCAGCTGCAGGACTGACAACTAAAGCCCAATGATAGATTTTGCCAAGTACCAGCGGCATCGCAGTCGTGGCGGTCGCCGTTGCCGCATCAGCCAGCGAGGAGGACAGAGCTGGGCGACTCGTGTCAGTTTTGGCATAATAATAGCCCGCCCAAAGTTCCGCGCCCGCTTTATTGGGAGTGTCCAAACTAAAGATCGTTGGGAATGCCGTCGCGTTATTGAGCGCTGCCCAAACCTCTACGGTCAGACCGTCTCTTGCAATCTCCTCGCCAGTCAAGCTCATGGGGAGGGAGACGTAGCTGGCAGCCCGCGTGGCATCAGGTGTCAATGTCGTTAGAGAGCCGCTTTTCAGCGCGCCAACGGCCAGAGCACCAGAACTGAATTTGATTGTTCCGGACCCAGCAATCACCTTCGTCGCATCACTCGGGTCCAATTCGCTCAAATCAACGAAGGATGCAGTGCCCGCAGGCCCAGCATCTGTCCGCACGCTGAAATTGCCGGAGTCTTGGTCGCGTAAGCTCCTCTGCTTAAGCATAGCATCCCTGAAACTCTCCAGCGGCTCATAATTCGGGTTTACAGACGGCACGACGATCAAGTTGCTCGTACTAGAGTCACTTGGGCGGAGTGCCAGCGCGGCGCTCGTCGCCGCTGCATGAGTGGTTTGGTACGTAGACCCGGAAGTCAACCCAGTTTGACTCCCGAGTTGATACTCAAAAGCGTAATCAAAACTTCCCGTGAGTCTTGCTGGTTCAGCTGGGTTATTAAAAGACCATCGGCTCAAGAGATCCGGATTAGGCAGCGGAATAAAGTTTCCGGAGCCGTCACGCTGCCCAAGTGTCACCGATACCTGCCTTAGACTTTCGACGTTGTTTACCACGTAGGAATTTCCGAAGCTTCGCGTCCCTCCATCGACCCATTGTACATCGGGTTTAGGGTAGCCCATTGGCCCAGGGATGTTAATCGCTACAGACCCCTTGTAGCTCACCTGAAGCTCGGGGCTTAAAAGTGCTCTTGGCCACTCACCGAATCGCGAAGCCTCCACCTCGGGCTGCACGAGAAACACTCCCTCGGATTCGTCTTGTTGACCATCCACGCTTGAACGCACTTTCAGCGTGTAATTGCCAAAGTCTGAAAACGCATTGTAGTTCGGCACTCTCCGCTCCGCCAACAATCCATCACCGAGTTGTCCGGCTGTGTTGTCGCCCCACACAAAAAGCATACCCTGAGAATCCACCGCAAAGGCATGGCCGGTGTCATGGCCATGCCCGCCCACGGATACTCGCACAGCCCGCGAGTTTTTACACAGCACCGAGGAGAAGAATTCCAATGGCTGCGGGGCTGCCAATTCCGAGATATCTCGCCATTCAATCCCCAACTGGCCCCCATTGCGTCCCCAGACATAGACATTACTATCCGCTCCGATCGCAATGTTTGAACTGCCTCCCGAGGCAATGGAACTTAACTGTTTTGGGTCGGATTCTACATAGAAGGCTTTTCTCGGCATCCCCGAGAAATTGGTTATGTCCGCAAAAACCACCTCAATCGGTTGGCCCTGCATAGTGGGGACTGGCAGGGAGAAGAACCCATCGAGCCTGACAACCCGACTAGCATTTATCACAGAGATTCTCGCTGAGGCTGGAGAGAAAACCTGCGGCCAAATGTTCAATCCCAAGTCATATTTGCCGGACCATCCTGAACGAGCATCCCATTTTCCACCTCCCACATTCTGTTCAAAGTACGCCGCCATTGAATTCACTTTCAGCATACTCGTTCCTGAAACCACCAACGTGTTGGTGCTTACCAAGCTCGATTCAACCGACTTGATCACCGATCGTCCAAGTTGCTTGGAACTGTTATCACCCCACGACACAAGCACCCCTTTGGAAGTCAAAGCTATGGAATGCACATCCCCTGCTGCGACCGATCTAAATAATTCACCGCGGATATTTGCTGTCTCAATCGGCATCGCCAACGCGACCTCTTGCATTTGAACTGTGTCCACCTGCCCCGCTTGGCCTTTCGCATTGGAGCCAAACCCGTAGACGTTCAAGTCGTCCCCTAGAACCAAGGAATGCGCCAATCCGGTTGACACGCAGGAGACCGCTTCGAGTCCCAGCTTTTTTCCGTCGCTCTTCAACTTCGTAAGCAAAGCGGATTCGGTTGAAAAATCAAAGGCCTTCAGCAATCGCAGTTGGCCGTTGACAGTGCAAATCACCGGCGAAGGCTTCCATGCTGGGTGTGAGATAGTGACGGCAAAAACCCCAGAACGTTGCGCTTTTTGATCTAGAACCAGATTGGTAGCCGAAGCGCCTGATGCTGGAGCAGCGGATAAGATGCGCGGCGGCACAGAGAAAACCCCAGAGTCTGTATTTACAGTCATGCTAAAAACCGCTTGGGCGAGGGCGGCATCTGACCAAATTTCACCGGTGAGTTCGCCCGAATAGGCTCCCGAGGCAACAACAAATTTGCCGGCGGCGATTTTGCGGCCAAGTTGAGCCGGCGTATCAGGCCCCCCGCCCCAGCTTAGGACCGTGTTTGCGCCTGCGCTGGACTTGTCAATGACCGCCAAACAATGGTTGGAACCGGCAGCAATCGCCCTGATCTTTTTGGTCCCGATGTCCACATTGGACGGTTGAAGAATATTGTCGCCGGACGGCTTGCCGAGCTGGCCCTGAGCGTTACTACCCCACGCATAAATTGCCCCATCCGCTGTTCGCACAAGCGTATGACTCTGCCCAAGAGCGACTTCCTTCACCTGATTTCCACCAAATGCACTTGCAGGCAGAGCCTGCGGCAGCGATCTAGGCACTCGATCCCCAAGCCCCAGTTGCCCAGCGTCGTTCGCTCCCCACATGTAAAGCGTCCCCGCACTGATTGCTGCAGAGTGCCGCGGGCCAGCCACTGCACTGTCAATTTTCTTCCATCCGCCTCTTCCCAAAGTGACACTCGGAGACAATACCCCGCCGAGTACGGCACCAGAAAGGTTTGCTCCGTCTGACAACGGCATGCCATTTTTGCTCCATTGATAGCCAAGGTTTCCCGCCCCGTATACTGTAGCTGTAAGACGGACGGTCCCGTAAGGATCCACCTCGAACCCTCGATCATTGTTCCAAACACCGCCCTTGTTGGTCAACGTATTGTTTTGAACGTACGACAAGGGACTCTCAATGAATCGCATGGGAGTCTCGGCGCGCAGCAAACTGACCGCGCTCCGCAGAGTAGTCGCCCCGCGGACTTCCAGTTGGTATGCGCCTATATCACTGAAAGCCATCGGCGAATTGCTGAGCGTGTCCGAATTGACACCTTGCAATCCGGAGCCCTTTACTGCGATCGGGCTTCCATCTTTGTACCATTGGTAAGTGAACCCATCCAAAACTTCGGCGCTATTAAAGGATCCCTTTGCTCCCAGCTCACCAACAAAAGCTTGCAAAACACCGTCCCTCAAAACCCTGATGGAGAAATTCCCTGTGTCAGACACAAAAACCTCTCCAGTTCTCGAGTTCACAGCGACACCAGTGGGCCACGACAACCGCGAAGGAATCGCAGTTTGAACCTGCGTAACGGGATCAGTGACCACAGAACCATCTGCAGCGCCAGGCACGCCTAAGATGCCCGCAACGGTTTCTACAGTCCCCTGATCCTTAAAAACCAGGGTTTGTGCATCAAATTCTGTAGCGATGCGCCGCAGCGCGTGGTTGCCTTGATCCGCAACATAGAGACTTCCATCCACTTCGTTGCCGAAGTCGAGAGCCAACCCGTAAGGCAAATTAAACTTAGCGCTATCACCGGCTCCATCCTTCGCGCCGCTAATTCCGGGCTGACCCGCCCAGGTAAGCACACCGAGAACTTTGTCATACAGGCCTTCTTTGAAATAAGCGGATTTATCGGTAGACAGACCGCTCCAATTTAACACGGCAAAGCTGTTGTCGGGCTTCCGCGCGTTTAATCGAATTACCCGAACCACATGGTTCATCCGGTCAGCCACAAAAACCTCAGTTACATATCGACCCAACGGGAAATCCAAAGAAGTCAAAAGACGAGTGCGTGCCGCAATCCCTAGGGGCTGATAAAACTTCACGTCCAACGGACTGAACGTGGAAAACCCGTTTCCAAGCTCCTCGCGAGACACATCTTTGAAGCTGTAAGAGGGCAACGCCAGCGTATCCCCAAAGGTTCCCCCGGCGACCAAATACACCCTTGGCACCCCTTGTTGAATCATCCGGATGGCGTGGTTACCCGTATCGGAAACATAAACCGTTCCATCCAATGGATCGACCGCCACTCCTTGAGGTGCATTAAACTTTGCGTTATCCAAAGAACAGTAAAGCCCTCCGTCGCCCGCAACCCCCAAACTACCGCAGAGTACCCTCATTTCGCCGGCCATAGACACCTTACAAATGACGTGGTTGACGGAGTCCGCCAAATAAGTCGCGCTCGCCCTAGTGGCAACCAGATCGACTTCGGCGTGGGTCTGAGTCGCGGTCGTGCTCAACTTGATGTTTCGGAAAAAGCCTTCCGCCGCTCCGATTTCCTCAATTTGCGCGCCGGCAGGGATCGCCAGAGTCCCGGAGACTGTCATTCCTAGGTGTATGCCTTCGATCTCCTTTACCTTAATCCAGGCGGACCCTGCCGTAAGCCTTGCACTTCTCAAGTTCAGCACGATGCCGGGGTCATAAGCTATTGCCTCAACAGAGCCCAAGCGTGTATTTTCACCCGAACCTGACGCAAAACCGCTGATCCCCGATGCACCTAACCAGTTAGAGACTCGGCCTCCCGAGGAGGATATCCGGACAGTTCGATCTTCTTCGTCCGCGATGATCAGTCGCGACGTGTTTGGCAAAGACGCCAGACCCACCGGACGCTGGAACAGCGATTTCGCCGGCGTCCGCACTTCGGCCGATATTGAAAGTGACCCTCCCACGACAAAAAACTTTTCGGGTTCAGGCTGCTCAACGAAAGATGGAGAAGCCTGAAGCACGATTTGAATCCAATTCGAGATCAATGGAGCGCCGCCTTGGATCGGCGTAACTTCAAGGCGATAAAATCCGGCCTGACCGGCCTGCACGCGCGGGCAACTTAAATTCACCTCGTACGTTTCAGGGAGAACATCGGGCAGTAACGAAGAGCGAGCCCCAGTGGCGTCCCCTAGCGTGCCGCAAGACACGAGCGCCCCAGCCGCACCAAGCCTGTACCATTTGACATTTTGAGCTGAAAGTGTTGCCACAGCAGTTGCCGCAGCCCCCGGTAGCTGGACTTTTGCTCGCAAATTCAGGTCCTGGCCGACGCCGGTCAGAATATCAATCGGTTCGGTGAGAATTCTTGGCGAGAGCATACCCTGCTTCTTTGACACCACATTTACAAACAGTGGATCCCCGCCGTAGGTGCCAGAGACAAGACCGACAGGCTCCATTACGCTTGGCGACAGAACCAAATTCCCCAGACTATCCACCCGGGCCCATGTCGGCAGCTGATCCACGGCCAAAGAACCTGATCGAATCACACTCTTCCCAATGATACTGGTTTGACCCGCAATGACGTCCACCAGCTTCATGCTCGTGGGCGTAGCCATTTTTACCGAGGCAGAAGCACTCATCAAGGACGCACTCATTCTGGCATCGTTCGAAATCAACACTGTGTAGTCTCCTTCCGAAGCGGAGCTGAGAGACTTAATTTCATAGGAGGATGCATTTCCGCTTCCGCCCGTGATTGGCCGATTGCCCTTATACCACTGATAATAAAATTCCACTGGCAAGTCGCTGTTCAAATCACCAGGAAGCCCCTCGACACCCGCAACCGTGGTCATCACTTGGTCTAAGCCAATCTTTCTGATCACGTGATTCCAAGAGTCAGAAACATAAACATTCCCTAAAGGATCCACGGCGACTTTTGTCGGCTCCTTGAAGCGAGCATCCTTTGCTTTGACTGGACCGTCGCCTGATTCACCTGGAACACCTGACTCACCTGCGATCACTTCGACTCTGAGCGACTGCTGCTGGGCTCCCGGACTCGGGAAAGATACCCGTTTGACAACATGATTACCCCAGTCTGCCACGTAGACAAATTGACCGTCCGAGGCTACGCCCGTGGGATGTAAAAACTTCGCCTTCAATCCTGCGTCCAATCCCGAAAGCGGGGAATCAGGGTTATTCGGAATGTCCAATCCAAAAACCTCGGTTCCTCCCACCAGAGCACCCCCTGCGAGCGTGATAACCGTCACATTTGCGGGATTCCCGTCGTTGTGATCGGTAATACAGCGTACTGCGTGGTTTTGAAAATCTGCCACGAACACTTTGTTGTTTGAATAAGCCACATCAAACGGTTCGGAGAATCTTGCGCTGGAACCGTCGCCATTCACATAGCCTGAAATTCCTGCTCCGCCAGCTAGCGTCGTAACCGAAATAGTCTGATTTGTCTTGCCCTTGTTCAAAACCATAATCTTCCGAACCAGATGGTTGCCTGAGTCCGCGACATAAAGAATCACAACTTCCGAACCGCTCGTATCAACTGTGTTCCTGCTGGCGATTCCGGAAGGCATGTTGAATCGTGCAGATTGGCCAGAACCGTTGGTTGAACCCGCGAACCCTGTGACACCCGCAATTGTGCTAACGGTGCCCCCATAAATCATGCGAACCACATGATTCATGGTATCAGCAACATACACCGTCCCCGAAGTATCAACGGTCAACCCCTCGGGGCCTCCGTCAGTTCTGCCAAATCGGGCTTCCCTCGAGAGTCGGGAGTCGTCGCCGCCCCAATCCGAACGCGAACCGGCGAAGTCGGCGACTTCCCCGCCCAGAGAAACGGAACGAACCGCGTAATTGCCGCGCTCCACCGATAACAAGGATTGGTCACTGCTGTTGTAAGCAATTCCACGCGGTTCGTTCATCAAGGATTTCGCGGAAGTCTTCGGATAAACCCTGAGAATCACACGGTCGCCCTCCGACTGAAGGTAAGAGAACGGCTGCTGCACCACCTGAGGCGGGCCGGAAACCACCACCTGAACGAGATCCGTTTCGACCGAAGAACCGTCAGAAGCAAGTGATTGATTCGTGACCGTCGAAAAAGAACCGGTCGCTGCCGCTGAATTCCCTGACGTGTTATACACGACTTGCTGCGTGAAGACGGTATTCGTCGAACTTGAGAGCACTTTTTTATTTGTAACCTTAAGCGCGTAAATTCCCGCCGTCAGGGGTGGAGGCAATGATAACGAACTTCCCGTTCCCCCAGACACCGGAATTGAGAGGGCAAGACTCCCAGTTGTCGCAGCCTGCCTAGATCTCAACAGCGAATTCACACTGACCTGCGAACCGCCTGAGTAACTGAGATAAGAGGCGCTCGGCTTCTGTCTCTGGTACCACTGATAACTGGTGGAGAATTCATCCCCAGACATCACCTTCACCGCCAGTCTGTCACTCATTAGGGCGCTATCAGTAGAGTTCCATGACGTGGGCTGCTGGACAATGATTGGCCTATAGTCTTGATCCACTCGAACGCCTTGAACATTGAATTGGAGATAACCCAGCTTGGTTGTTCCATCGTCCAAATCAGCAAGAACACTGATCACGAGGGACTGGGTGGTTGCGTCCGCCTTCGGAGTGATGGATACAACTGCCTGATCTGGGCCGGCTAGTTGAGCTGGAATCTGTATCCACTCCGGCAATGTCTGCCGCCTCGAATCAACCTGCTCAAATATGAATTGTTTGCAGTCAAGCTTTGGGAAGTACGTCTTGAATACGTCGTTGACGCCCAGTTGATAGGTATTCCCCGCCCTAACCGTGATCGACTTTACGAATGCCACCGGTGCGCTCGAAGCCGGAACCGTGATCTGTGCCGGTTGAGAGGTGAACTTAAAGCTCGAGAGTGCCGCAGATGTGACCTCCACGACATAAACTCCCGAATCAGCAGCGTCGCCGCTCAAAGTGAGCGTACGGCCTGCTTCGCCTCGAATCGCAGCACCGAGGGGAGCTCCGTTTTTCTTCCACTGATAGATGTACTCAGAAACAAGGTCGCTATCCATGTGGCCGGGAGACTTGGCTAGCCCTCCGAGCGTTGCCACCATCCGATCCCCGTAATAATCGTAGATTTTCCGAATAAGATGCGACCCGTCATCGGAAATATAAACCGACCCGTCGTCGGAAACCGCAACACCCTTTGGCGCACTGAACTGGGCCATCGAGGCCGGCCCGTCAACAGATCCGCTCTTGCCCACAACCCCGGCAAAAACCCGCACAATCCCAGACCTCGGATCTAAAGAGGGCGCAATCTTACGAATTAGGCAATTGTTTGTATCTGACACAAACAATGAACCATCCCCAGATATCGCGACTTTCTGCGGGAACCAAAACCGCGCCTGCACCCCCGCTCCGTCCTGCGCCCCTGAGATTCCCGGAGTTCCGGCATACGTGTAAGTGGTGAAAATTGAGTTTACGAGAGTATCCGTGAATTGCACGGATGTCACCCCCTGAATAAGCGCGGGTTGGCTCACAAAGACACCGCCATCGTCCACCCGACTCACATACGTTTCATCCTTAAAAAATCCGGATGCGGAAACTTTCATCCCAGGCCTGACCCAGTCGGGCCGGCGAGAAGAACCCCACGTGATGTAGGTGGATCCAGTCCCCTTGTAGGTTCCAACAATCACTCCCTGGGCCAGTCGCTGCGAGGTGGGCGCATCCGCCTCAACCCGCCGAATGCTGTGATTTCCAGAATCCACCACGTACACCGCATGGCTGGACCCAGCTTGGACAGCCACATCTGAGGGTAGTAAGAACTGCGCGGGCTGTCCCGATGCAGCGGAGTCGTTGCTGCCCGGCCCTGGAGTGATTGGAGTAGCACCTGCGACACTTGCCACCATGCTCGGTGCGATTTGCAGGGTCCGCTTGCTCCTTGGGTCTGCGGCCAACGCGTCCTCACTCACAGTCACGGGCAGCAGCACAAGTCTCAATGCATGGTTATTCAGGTCCGCAACATACAGGTAGACCTCATACTGATCGGGCAGCGGCAATTGCGTCGAAGTATCTTTCCTCTGGGAAACAAACCCAGCGACTCCCATTGGCGAATTAAACTTCGCTTCCTTCATATCGCCATCCACAAACCCAGCTTGCATTGGCAAACCTGCGACTGTTCTCAAACGGTACACGAAATCGCCAACAGATTTATCAAACTCCCAAGTGAGGCAACGCACTGTGTGCGACCCCGGATCCGTAATGAACACCAGTTCAAATTCACCGATGTTCAATACAGTCAACCCTTCGGGCCTGGACAACCGAGAAAGGTTGCCCACCGAATCAACCCAGCCGCTTTGCTGTGGAATCCCTACCAATGTCTCAACAAACCCCCCGTCATTCATCACGCGCACGACACTGTTATCGCGGTCGGCAACCAGGAGGTCACCGTTTCCTCGAACCACAAGTCCGTGAGGAGAATTAAACAAGGTTTTGAACTGAGACTGCATCAGCACCTGAATCGATGTAGACGTTTTTGGAAGGATCACTTGGGCCTCCGGTTCCGCAAACACGCTCGGGCTGTTCACCACCGCAACCTGCACGGTTTTGGACACGATG
This sequence comes from Akkermansia muciniphila, assembly GCA_945906945.1. Classification (GTDB taxonomy): domain Bacteria; phylum Verrucomicrobiota; class Verrucomicrobiia; order Chthoniobacterales; family Chthoniobacteraceae; genus Chth-196. Next base: position 13,365 of record CAMDSZ010000001.1, on the reverse strand, counting down.
CTTCCCCGCTCGTCACTCACCTTCACTGAATACAACCCTGCGATCGGAGTCCGCGGCGAATCGGTCAACGCGTAGTTTGGGCTGTTCCCGCCCAAGGCTACATCCACCCCGTTCAACATCCACTGGTACTGCAGGGGCAGCTCAGAGCGCGCCTCCACCGTCAAAGTCGCAGTCGCACCCGCAGCTACCATCACCGATGCGGGCTGTTTTGTAATCACCGGCGCATTTGGACTCACATAGTTCGCGGCCGACGGCTTCACGACTACCAGCGTTTCTACTTTCTGGGAGTCATTTAAAATTACCCGTGCGCGCACCTGCTGCTGGCCTTCTGAATCGGGAATACTCTGAGCCTGCAAAAAGTATTCGGTGATGCCCTTATGTCTTTGAGGGTCGGCCACCGTATTCGTCGTCCCATCACCCCGCTGACCCGACTGATTGCCTCCCCAGGAGAACAATCCCCCCCCGGTGGTCGTGGCCAATGCATGATTTCCACCCGGAGCAATCCATGCAAACGTCTCTTCGGCCGGTGACAAGAATGCAGTGGGTATGGATTTGTCGTTGAACGTGCCATCCCCCAACTGCCCATCCGAGTTCAACCCCCAGGCCCAGAACAGGCCGTCCGAGGTCTTGATAAAGTTAAACTGTGCACCGCTGCTAATATCGGTGACACGCCGCGTCACGGAGGATACAGCCTCGGGCAGTCGCAGCTCGGACAAATTCACCGCCACCGGGCTGCTGGAAGCAACACGGGTTGCGATCATCGGGACGGATGCCCCAGAGATGAGCGGAGCAGAGGACAGCTTTAGTTTGCCAGTCACAATCTCCTGAATGGTGGTCCCGGCTGCAAGGCTTCCACTGGCGCTTAGCTCCATCCCGATTTCCAGCCCGGAGGTTCCAGCCACGACGACCTGAGTGGTCCCCGCCACCAAGCTGCCGGTGAACGCAACCGTCCCCGAGAGCGCGAGATTCCCGTACCGGGCGCTTAATGCGGCCGAGCCTCCACTGACAAAACTTGCGTTCCCCGACAGCACAACAGCCGGGCCCTCAACAATCCGTTCCAACCTCAGGGTGCTGGAGAAAGACTGCCCGGTCGCGCTGAAACCCGTCACTTTCATCGGCCCCGCCAGAAGTTCGTTCCCAAGACTCGAACCGCGAGCGTCCAACACCGTGCTCGGACTCACCGTTACCGAACCAGACAGTGTTACCTGGTTGCTACTGTCGTCCACGGAAACAATCCGCGTTCCCGAAGGGACGCCTGTACCGTACACCGCCATTCCCGGAGCCCATGAACCTGTGCTCACCATCGTCAATGTCCTCGAAACCGTTCCAGCCCACGCGGGATCCACCCTGTTGCTTCTGGACGAGGCGCCAAGCGCCGCAGTGCTGCTTACACGGACCACATTAGATGCCTCAGTGGAAATCGGATACGCAGTCATCCTGTACTCCGTTCCATGAACTGTTCCTGCGGTGATTCGCTGGAAACTCAGCATCGTGCCTCCCTCGGCCAATGTTACGCTCCCTCCTGACAGCATGACTCCCTGGCCCGACAACACTTCTCTCACCTTGGGCGTTGTCCCAGTCAAATTAGCACCCGTAAATGACATCCCTCGGGTGATTCCATCGACGCTTGCCAGCTGAATTACCGAACTGGTACCGCTCCCAGTAAGGGTGCCTCCAGCCGCAACCGAAGCGGAACCGCTCACCACTCGCGGATGCAGATCAGCACCTAGCTGGCGGCTATCGTTCCGACCCCACGCCAACAACGTTCCTCCATCACTAAGCGCCATTGAATGCTCGCGTCCGGCGCTGACCTGCGAAATCTGCAAGCCGTTGGTAGCCGAAATCAACTGGGGAGTCGCCACATCAGCGAAGCTCAGTGCGCCAGCTTGAAAAAGATTATTCTCCCCCCATGCCAGCACGCCACCGGTGGTGGCCACCAGTGAGTGGGCACGCCCGCCTGCAATCACATTTCCCGTCTGTTCAACCGAGTTTTGCACGAATGGCGTAACATTCGACACAGTGATCTGTGTGGGAACCGGGTCGCAGTAAACAGACGCGGTAAACGTTGTCCCAGAGATGGCAGAGGCTGAAGCCGTTCCGATGCGGAGTTGCCCCTCTCCAATCACAGAACTAACCACAGCTTGGACGGTACCACCGTCCAGTAAACCTGCCGCAAAGGTAAGCGTGCTGCCCGCAATCAAGCCAGTGCTGTTGCCTAGCCCGACTGTCTGGCTTAAGGCCGCGAGGGAAACGTTGGAAAACGTCACCGTGCGAGTGGCCGGACGGTTGAGTCGTCCAAGCTGGGAGTGATGGTCCAAGCCCCATGTGTACAGCTCCCCACGGAAGTTCACCGCCAGGGCGTGCTGATACCCGCTGGCAATCGCTGTCCACCCGGTCAAGAGTGCCTTTTCTGGGTAAACTTTTGCATCCGAAACTGACCCAATCCCAAGCTGACCAAAATCATTCCGTCCCCAACTGTAGAGCGCCCCGTCCTTATCCAGCACAAAGCTGTGATGTTCGCCCAGTGCGATCTTTGTAATCGTCTTTCCGCTCAACACCCCGCCCATATACACAGGGACCGGAGTAAACCGCGCACTGCGATCCCCCACCCCCAGCTGACCGTAACTGTTGGCGCCCCACGCGTATAATTTTCCATCCTCCGTGAGGACCATGGAGTGGTTGACGCCGGCGGCGCTCAACGTCACCTTTTTGCCGTCCAGTTCTGACGGCAACGTGCTGGAAACCAAATCCAACCAGAACGGTTTTTCGGATTCGAATGTCTCGTCCCACCGAATTTGATTGAGCACGAAAGCCTCGCTCGGAGTTGGAGGCAAAATATCACGGAAATTCATTTTCATCGCACCCAAGGTTCCGGGTGTGACCGTGAATTCTCCGACGTAATCCGGCGCCAAATTTCCACCAACCACCACTTGGGTGACGTTCGTCTCAACGGGGACGCGAGTCACAGACTCAAAAAGAGCCGCGTAAGCTCCAGAGTCCTGCTCAGTGACTTGGTCGATCGTGAGGATTCGGGTCTTGGTTCCAGCGAACACGGAGCCGTTTGGCGTAATGCCGTCTGTAATTTTGGCCCCGTCCTTATACCATTGCACCATGAATTCTGTTGGGACATAGGCAACAGGCTTTGCCCAATCCTTATCGCTATCTCTAAAGAAAGGGAACTTGGCCACGCCCGCCACCGTGCTAACCGCTGCATCTGGTGTAATGGATCGGATCAGATGGTTCGAGGTGTCTGCGATGCGGATCACTCCCGTCTTGTCGATCGCGATGCCTTTGGGGTACCAGAAACCCGCAGAGGTGCCGAGTCCGTCTTCTTTCCCAAAGGCCGGAATTCCGTTGAAGATCTTCCCTGCTATCGTCACCAACGAACCATTGGCGTTGAGTTTTCGAATCGCATGATTGCCCAAGTCCGAGACGGTTAGACTCCCGTCCACCTTATTCACCGCCAAACCTGCCGGGAAATATAGTTTCGCGGCGCTTCCACTGCCATCGATCAGACCCGCCTGTCCCGGCGCACCCGCCACCGTCGTGACCTCGGGAGTTTGACCCAATGAAATCCGCCGAATTGTGTGATTGAGATAGTCCGCGACGTAAACCGACTCGTTGTAGTACGCGACATCACGTAGCCCATTGAATGTCGCGCTCGTTGCCACCCCATCTGCGTAACCCGAAACTCCCGGTTTACCGGCGAGCGTTGTGCTCACCCACGATGCCCCACTTCGCGCGATTTTCAGCACAGTGTTTTGAGAAGAGTTGGCCACGTAAACGACTGCCTCCGGCCCGTAGCCAACAACCGTGATCCCACGAGGCGCAGAGAGCTGCGGCCCCGACGCCGGAGTCAAAACCTCGACTGTTCCCGCAGGGACAGCAGGATCAAATCCTCTTGATTTGTCCTGAACCGTTTTGGGGTAAAACCTCAAGATCCGATTGTTCCCCGTGTCTGCGATGTAGAGGGCCCCGACTTCGTCACTTGCGATCGCTTCGGGCTGATTCAGTGGTCGCACAAAAACCAATAGGTTGTTCGCCTCAAGTCCTTCATGCCTTATCCACCCCGACAAGGTGACGGAGTTGCTCTTGGCTTCGACGGCTGTCACCGTCGTGAAGTCAGGCACTCCGTAACCGCAGACCAGCATTCCGGGCACAATGTTTTGAACTCCGCTTGGCAAGGTGACACCGAAGGAAGAGTAGCTGGAGATTGCCCTCCGGTAGACTACCTCGTTCGTACTCGCTGGGAGTTCAGCCTCGGGGCGGATGAAAATGATGGAGTGGCTGGGAGAATCACCTGCGGGTGCGCCTGAAAGAATCACCGTGTTTGCACCCGCAAAACCGCTAATGGTGATGCCTGCCGAGTTGCTCAGCAGAATCCGATCATTGATTGAGGAGCTGAGCACTTTCATCCCAGCGGTGAGTCCGGCTGTTCCTGATGGGAGAATCAGAAGCTTATCTGAAATCATAAGGCTGCCCACCCTCACAGCGATGCCAGACGCCATTCCCCAAATCGAATCACGCGATACACCGTCGGCGTTCGGGTCAAGAATCGCTTTCTTGGATCCGATCATGGTGTTGACAAAGCCCCCTAGCGTTGCCTTCCGCAGCGAATTATTTCCCGACTCCACCACGTAGAAATCTCCGTCTGGCGCAACCGCTAGCCCCCTCGGTGTGTCTAGCAGCGCCTTGCTGTTGCATTTGAGATCAACCTCCAGGGTCACTTGGGTGCCTGCGCGCTGCACCACTTTTGATACGGGCTGCTTTACGATCAGAGGCTGCGGATCTGGAATGCTCACCTGGATCAAATCCGACAATGAGTAGGACCCAGCGTTGGAAGAAACCCCGTTTGCATAATAAAAGCCGGGACTGCTGAGGGTCAAAGCACTCAACGAGAGTTGCGAGCGTTGCCAGAAGTCAGAAGTTGCAGTTCTGGCTACAGAAGGGCTAAAGCCCTCGGTGTAGTTAGACACCCTCACCTGTACTCTGGAACTCCCCGCGGCTTGATTAAGCAGTTCCCCGTCTTTGTACCACCTAATACTCCTGGCATTGCCAGCTTCTACAAAGAAGTCGGGGGTCTGTCCCAGCATGTAAAAATCCGATAGCGACTGGTCAATAAAGCCTTGGCGTCCGGAAGAGAGCGCCACGTCTGTCGTCGCTTCAAAACTTAGCCGATCCATGAGGTACTGGCTCTGCGAGTCGAACGCCACCCGGTTCCGGGGATCGGGAATCGGCTCAAATCCAAAGACCCCATTGCCAGCGACCCAAGTGATCTTCCCTAAAAGCAGATAATCGACCAACTCAAACTTGCTGCCGCCAGCACCTCTCCCAAAACCAGGGTACCAGTTTGCCGCCCAAGGGTCGTTACTGCGGTATAGCAACCAGCCGGGCTCCACAGACAGGTTTTCGGTATTGGTCTTGTACTGCCAGTCATTGAGTTCCACGATTCCGCTGTTAACCCCACCGCCAACCTCCAGATCAAATTTGCTATTCGCCGCCAACTCACTTGTTGCTGGCGCGCTCAATGTAAGCGTGAGCGACCCATTACTCAGAGGCGGGCTCACTTGCAGGATGGTGGTGCCCTGCAGAATGCCGGGGCCTTTCACCGGCATGCCTGCCCTTACAAAATCGGCACCTCGCCAAAGGAGAGCCTGTGAACCTTTGATGACTTCCACAGGCCCGTAAGGCTTTCCATCCAACAAAACTCGAACCGACTTGGAGCTTTTTTGCGCTGGCTGACTCAGCGCCAGGTAACTAGCCGCAGCCCGCGTTGCAATAGTGGAGCCCGCCACCATGGTGTACGGTCCAAAAACGTTCCCATTGATATTGAACATCAGGTTGCTTGCTACGGTGAACGTTGTCGAGACGGTGCTGCTGCTGATGGAGGTGCCTGCCGTGAGCACCAAGCCCGGAGTTGTATTTGTTTCAAACACAAGTGATCCGTTTGACGATACGGAGCGCACCCGTGGACCAGCATTCCCCAACAGACTCGTCATAAACGGGGTGTTGTTGTAACTCGGCACAGCCACGCTCCCGCCACTGACGGGGTCTACTATGTTTCGAATAATCAACAGCGAGCCGCTTGCCAGAGATACAGTTTGTCCCGGCTGAATAGCACTCGAGTCCAAGCTGCTCACCACCGTATTGTTCAAAAACACCCCAGAATCCGATGAGACAAGAGCGCCAGTTTTCGAAAAGCTGAACGCTCCGTTAGTCGTCGCCGTCGCCAAAGCCGACAAAACCAATCGATTGTTGATGCTATCAATTTCAACGATCCGGGTCCCGCTCGGGATCCCCGCCCCGTCCACTTGAAGTCCCAGCTGCAGACCGTCCACCGTTGAAACACTCAAGGCAGATGAGCCGCTTAGTATTGTACCCGTCAGAATTAGCCTGCTTCTTCCGTAAGTCAGATAAAAGTCTGCTAAACTCGTCGACGCTGTGGCACGCTGGTTCATGGTAAAGGAAGCGGCGCCCAGTGTATCGCCACCGTTTCCATTGGCGCTGGTCAAATCAAAATACCCACCGGCTAGCACTGAAGCTCTATCACTGGCTTGGATCCCACCGAGGGACCCAAAGTTAATGAAATAAGGTGATAAAAAAACCGTTCCGTGAGGAATTGCTGGGGCGCCAAGAGCCCTGCCCCAGGAGGCGAGCTTCTGCCACTGGTTGGCGAGCCCGTAGGGACCGAACGGCTCGGCAAGGTCTGAGGAAAGACTTCCTGCAATGATCTCCGCGGGCGGTGTATCGGCTCCAAGCCCCGATCCGCTGAGACTCACCAATGATCCGCCCGCCGTCAGCTGCAAACCTGGAGCCGAGAGCACTTCTGGATTTACAATCAAAGTGTAGGTACCCGTCCTGGTCGCTGACTGCGAAAGCGTCAACGTCCCGCTAATCACCCCGGTGATCTGGGTTCCATACGGCAATCCACTCCCCATCACCGTCATTCCCACCCGCAAACCTGATGTCTGTGGGTATGTATTCACCGATCCGGGGGGCTCTTGGTAATCCCCCACGGTGATCGTGTTTGAATTCGCGGTCACCACGGCGTCTTTCAATGTCACAAAAGGGACCGTCGCAACAAAATTTCCCAAACCGGGCAGTTGCGATGAGGGGTACCCAAGGGTTCGGCCGCTCAAATTTAACTTCGTCCCTTCCGCAGTATTTGTGAAGCTGATCAACGTTGTATCGCTGGACAGGTTCAATCCCGAAATGGACAGCCCCGGGGTCAGTGCGCTGCCCGCCCCAATCGATTCCACTTGGGCTTCCAGCGAATTCGCAGCGGCAAACGCACCCTCAAGAGGAATGACATAGTTGGGATTCACCACAATAATCTGCTCACTCGAATCGGCCTCAGCCGCCTTGCTGAGCGTGAGCGAAAGCCCGTCCATCGCCACGGACTGAACAAACGCGTCCGCTGGTATTCCCGTACCGTAAATGGGCTGGCCCACTATCGAGTACCCGTTGGCTGTAGAATCCAAATACAACGCCTTAATCGCCGCTGCAAACTGCACTACCGAACTTCCAGCCGTGGTGCTAGCTCGAGGAATCTGGATGAATGACCTGTTGCGGCTTCCAGCCGACACCGAGGCTGCCGGATTCGCACGGTCCCCAGCCAGATTCACCAGCAATCTAACCCCACCCGAGGTTGCTCGCGCCGGCATGCTCAACTCAAAATTAGTGACAGGCGTCAGCAGACTTTTAATTTTCGTGCCGCCATAGAGATTAGTGGTGATAGGCTCGCGGATCACTGAATTCACATCGTCGAAACTCGGCACGCTTCCGCTCACCGCAATCGTGCCTCCCTCCGTGAATCCCACAGATTTAAACAATACCGTCGTCGGATTCACAAACCACAGTCGGCCGGGCGTGATAATTGGGCTGCTCAGCATACCTGACAATTCGGGGTGTGATGAAGGCGTCGCCTCCATCGTTCCCACACGTAAAAATGGCGCAAACGTAATTTCAGAATTGCCCTGATCGATTGTCCTGAGCCGCACATTTGAGCTCGAAGTAGTAGCGATACTCCCCCCGAGCAGAGCCATTCCCTCGTACAGTGCGGTAAGGTTCCCCGAGACAGTAAAGCTGTTCTCCGAGGTCTGGGCAGAAACACCGATTGGGATCGGGGCGTAGAACGCACGCACGTTGATCCCAGAAAAAACGGAAGTGAGTGTTCCGCTGATTCCAACGGTGCGCGAACTCAAGCTCGCGCCGCCCGTCAGGTAGGTGAGGTTGGGAAGCCCGTTTCCAATTTGCGCGCCTCCAAAGCTCGGGGTCGGGCTGTCGAGGATCATGTTTTTCTGGAGCGCAGAAAGGACCGAATCACCCGCATTCAAAGTCAGCTGGGCCAGCGAACTCTTGTCCCCATAAAACTGGGAAACCACGACTCGGGTGGGATCCAAGATAATCGGCGCAGCGGCCTGCTGCGGCACAAGGCTCGTGGGTGCAGCTGGCTGGCTTAGAGTGAACTGATTGCTCGCAATCACGGACTCGACGTTCGCCCCCGGGGGGATGCCCGCACCGTAAACTGCCATCCCTGCCCAGCTCGGGTCCATTTGAATAAAACTCGAATCAAAATCCACAATCGAGGAACCGGGAATGGTGGTGACCGAGCTACCACCACCCTGAGCTGCAGTTCGGGTGGCGCTCCTTCCTCTGAGGCGTATGTAGGGAGCTGTGGCGTACACAACCGCACCGTTGGCGGCTTCCGCAGTGGTGGCATTTGTGTAAGCTGCGTACGGGACGGTGGTGTAGTTGGTGGTCCCTACCAGAGGGGTGTTCAGCGTAAGGAAGGTGCTGTCTCGCTTCGATACCACCCTGGCCCCCGTCGGAATTTTCGCGATCACATTCAAGCCTAAGGCCGTCAAATTTCCCAAGCTGTTAACCAGAGGCATTCCTGGGAAATACCCCGAGTTATCGAAGACTTGGATTTCTGTCTGCGAAGCGGTGGACTTATTTAAAATGGAGGACACAATGGACGTGTTCACCACGAGCGTCTCGTACGAAAGCGGCTCGTCGAGGGCGTCCACAGCGCCGCTTCCATCGGCATCATAAACAGTCACCGGGATGTCCAGCCCAAGCGCTTGAGACAGCTCTACGGTTACTGGGTTGGTGTACTCGTTGATGAATTCAATGAAGGTCCCTCTTTGTACCCCGTAACCAAAAATCGGCATACCCACTTTGAGATCTTCCCCCTGCGCCCGGATGTTGACTAATGCATTAGTCCCGCCTTCAAGCGAAACAACATTGGATCCCGCTTTACCCCTGGCGTTCATGGTCACAAACGGCGGGGTGATGACAATCGGCGCCCCCTCCGAGATGCTCGGGAACGGGATATTATTGGGCTGATTTGTAATGTTGAGAATAATCTCAGTGTTGTTGTTCGCAAGGGCCTCGGCGGTGACCAACGTGATGTTGCTATCCCTCCACCATGCCAGCCTTGCGGTTAGGGGATACCCGGACTGCGCGATCGAACCAGATTGCACAAAGAGCCGCTTCGAGTGTGGACGCGTTGAAACCGCGGGAATAATCTGACCCGGCAGGGTTGAAAAAATGAGGCTACCTGCGTCCAAGCTTCCAGCGGCAATGGTGTTTAACGTGCCGTTCAAAGTGACCGTTCTGCCGTCGGTGCTTACATTCCTGACGAATGTACCGGGAGGGACCACAGGGATAAATCCCGTGAAACTCCCTCCACCTGAAATGCTGCCATAAGCGCCGCCCCCGTTCACTGTTCCTCCATGCACTAGCATGCCTGCGGAGAGATTGCTCGAACCCGAGAAAGTAAGCTGCGTACCGTCCACGGAAAGGCTGCCTGGGGAAAGCATCATCGGCAGGTAACCGGCTATTCCAAAGGTGCCGGAGCTGACCGCGCTCCCGAGACTCCCAACAATGGTCACCACTCCCCCGGAAACGTCTGCTACCCGGGCCCATCCTCGCTGCGACTCCACCAAGCTCCCAGAGTTCAGGAATGGATGATACAATGTCATTCCCGGCTTCAAGTAAGAGGGAGCCGACGTTACCGTGATCTGATTGGAGCTGGCCAAAGCCGTGCCGCCTGAGAGCCAATACCCGTTAACCCCTGATGCAGTACCGACGGAGATGTTGTTTGTGAATCCTGTGCCGCCCGCCAGAGATGGAGTTGCACTGAAATAAATCGGGGCGTTCAAAGCCGAAGGATTTAAGGAGTAAAAACTGCTAAACGTAATGGTAGCCCCGGAGACAACGCCACTGACCGTGCCCGAAAGCGTCACGACCGTGCCTGATACAGAGGAAACCGAGCGGCCCGTAGGGAGGCCCGTTCCGGTGACCGCCATGCCCGGGACAATGCCCGTCGCTGTTGCCATGGTAATCGTGCCCGTACCCGTGAGGGACGGGCTGGAAGTCAAGAGCGTTCCAGTGGGTCCAACGGAAGACAAGGTTGCGAAAGAACCCAAAGAATAGGTTCCGGCAGTCCAAGTCGACACGATGATGTCTGTTGGGTTGACTTGGAGAATGTGTGCACCCAGCGGAGAGAGGCCGGGCGCATGAATCACCATCCCTCGCTGCAAGCCTGACCGCCAGGATGACGCATTTCCACTGACTGCGGAAAGATTGCCAATGGACACCTGGCCGTTGCCGATCACACCGGCGCCGGTGATGAACATTCCATACTCTTTCGGAAAACTCTGATACGCAGCCACCAAATTCATTGGCCCTGCGGAGGACTGGTTCGCGTTCTCAGTGAGGGTAAACAGCGTGCCATTTGAAATAGAGGCGATCTGTGAATACCCTCTGCCCGCGTAGGTGATGCGCGAAACACTTCCACTGGTGGATGACCCGGTAAGGATCATTCCAGGAGCAAGCCCGGCGACGGTTCCGCAGATAACATTCGGACTGCCAGCGACCAGCGTTCCATTCGGCACGATGACTACGGCTGTACCAACCGACATCACCGTTCCCGTCGTTGCGGTTGTAAGGGTGCCAAGCGATACTGAGCCGCCTGTGAGGCTTCCGGTTGAGGTGCTGCTACCCGCATAGGTCAAGTCGAGCGTTCCCGTGCCGATCGTAAAGCCGGTGCCCCCCGACAACACCGAGCGCACTCGAGCGAGTTCCGGAATTCCAGGGCCAAAGACTCGCATGCCGACTGCGATCCGTTCGGTTGGCAGGGTTCCCACGGTGACCATTGAACCGCCTTCAACCGTCGCTGCCGCCGCCAAGTCCACTCCCGGAACAAAGCTGACCGCGCCACTCCACGCAGGGAACGCACCAGTGTCTGTAAGCGTTCCACTAAGCACCACCTGCTGTCTAACCGGCACAACGCCAGCCCCAAAATTCTGAAAAACTCCGGTGGTTCCTACAACCACCATTCCGTCCGGAAACAGCCGAGCGCCACTGGGCAGACGCCCCGGATTTCCGGGCACGGCCAGAAAGCCTAAATCAGCCTGAAAGGTCGTCGCGGGGTTCAAGCTGGAGGCCGTGCCATTGAGTATCACAGGCTGTCCGTCAGCACGAGTGATGGGCGAGTTATACAAGTTCCACGTGTTAATGTTATTGGGTCCTACGAATTCTGGTACCGCGACCAAAGAGACCCCCGCGACGAATGTATTCCCGCTGCTGATTGTGACCGAAGAGTTGAACTTATCCACACCGGTGATCACTGCCACGCCCGCGGTGCCGGAAGATAAATTTGCACCCAAGAGCCTTGTTCCATAACTCAACCCGCTCACATCGTTGAGCTTCAAATTCACCGTTCCAGAAGCAGCCACCGGAGTGGTCACCAACCCCCAGGAACGCACCCCGAGAACTCGACTCGGAACCACGGTGTTATTGATAACCACATCATCATTCTGAATGCCACCAGTCGCCCCACCAGTGTATGACGATATTTCGAATGTTTGATCATCGATAATTCGCTTCACATATGCTCTGTCAGGGAGATTCCTGTGGTGGACGAACATCCCCGGCAGCAGACTCTTGGTGCTCCATGTTCGGACAATCTTGGAGCCGTTGACAAAACTGCAGGTCCTCAAAGGCAACGCCGGAATCGCAGTGAGAACCGCCGTATTTCCTACAGTGCCGAAGGCATTGTTTCCCCCGCCCTGGTAGAAATTATTGCCACCATTTTTCTTCGAAAAACTGACGGCAGTCGTGGCGATTGTACCCCCGTTAAACGAAGCAGTATTGGCCCCGGACAAAATGAAATTGAATCCGTAGTCGTCAACCGTCCCGTTGCTGTTTGCTGGAATCGCAAGTTTTAAATAATTGAAATCGTTGTACGTGAAATAGCCACCGTTGAGGATCCCCACCGAATACAAGTCGGTTGGTGAATCCGGCAAAAATGCCAAAGGCCCGTCCAGCGGGATGGGTGTGCTGAGCTGAACCGTACCAGAGCCAACGAGTGAAATTTTTCCGGCGGACGGAGCAATGCCAGTAAGCGCGTAGTACAAATATCTGGCCTCTGAGAAAACTTTGGTTACATCGCCGGTGAACCCCTGCCCGGATGCGGTCAATGTTGCTCCAGCCACGACAGTCGCTGACTTCGACAACAAGATGGTGCTGATCGTGCCAGGATAAAAGATCGCCTGAATTTTTGTGTCAGCAGGCACTCCGGGACCTGAGAGGTCCATCCCTTCGCTCCATCCATTCCCACCTCCGGCAGTGATGTTCACCGTGCCTGAGGTTGCGCCCGACCAACCTGAAACAACCGTGTTGGGAACGTCGCGATTCACCACTGGAATTGCCACCGTGAAGCGCCCGTAGGACAGGGTTCCATTCACCACCCGCGAATCATCATCCACCGAATAAACATAGCAACCCGGCGGCAGATTCTTGTTTATCACCCGCATCCCCGGACGCACTCCGCGCACACCCCACCATTTTTGGTCGTTCGAAATTCCGCTCGCACGCACCGCCGGAGAACTTTCACGCACCTCAACCGTAAAAGTCCCCGCCATCAGGGTCTTTGCCATAGTTATCGGGTAATTTCTAAATCCAATGGTTCCCACTGAAACAATGCTTCCAGAAATGAGCGAATTGTCAGGGTCGGCTCGGATCCGCAACACCTGGCGTATCGGCTTGATCGCGTAGTTTTCGCTGTCATCCCCGCTCGGATTGTAATCGGGCAACGCCTCCAAAGAGCCCGTCTGTGCGGTGACAGAGCCACTGTTTGGCACAACGAACGCTGACAGCGAAGGCGCTCCAATCGTCGACACCGATTCCCCAAACAATGTCCCCACATTGATCGAGCCTGTGAGCGTGATGCTGCGGCCGTCGCTGGAGACTGCACTCACTTCCACCGGGTCAGGCAGCCCGGTGCCAATCAGGCGCATCCCGGCTGAAATGCCATAGGTGGTGCCCACTGCGAGAATCGTGGACTGGTTGGTCATT